>NZ_CP045067.1:3686229-3987475 GCF_016864015.1 Lacinutrix sp. WUR7
CCAAGCTTCATGGTTTTCTGCAAGCGCCTTTACGCTATCACAGATGTATTTAATTTCTTTACATGTAAGAGTTGGATGTATAGATAAACGAATCCATCCAGGTTTTCTAAAAAGGTTTCCTAGCATAATTTCATCGGTTAACTCATGAGAAGTTTCATAATCTACATGAAGTAAATAATGTCCATAAGTACCTGCACAACTACAACCACCACGAGTTTGGATTCCAAATCTGTCGTTTAATAGTTTAACCGCTAAATTAAAATGTAAATCCTCTATATAAAAGGATAAAACACCCAATCTATTTTTATGCTGTGCTGCTAGAATATGAAGATTAGGTATTGCTAAAAAAGCTTCAAAAAGTTTTGTCATAATTTCATGCTCACGAGCAATAATATTATCGGTACCTATTTGTTCCTTTAATTTAATAGCCAAAGCAGCTCTAATGGTTTGAAGAAATCCAGGTGTACCACCATCTTCTCTGTCTTCAATATTGGCAATATATTTATGTTCTCCCCAAGGGTTTGTAAATGCAACGGTTCCTCCTCCGGGACAATCGGGAATCATATTGTGATACAATTTCTTATTAAAAACCAAAACTCCAGAACTACCTGGACCACCTAAAAATTTATGTGGTGAAAAGAATATAGCATCTATTGCCGCTTCTATATCTTCTGGATGCATATCTATATCTACATAAGGAGCAGAACAGGCAAAATCTACAAAACAGACACCTCCATTTTGATGCATTAATTTGGCGACTTCATGATACGGAGTTTCAATACCAGTAACATTACTGCACGCTGTTATAGAAGCTATTTTTAATGTTGTGTTTTTGTATTTCTTTAATAACTTTTCTAATTCCTTTACACATACTAACCCTTCTTCATTAGCAGGAATAATCTCGACTTTAGCTATTGTTTCTAACCAAGAAGTTTGATTCGAATGATGTTCCATGTGTGAAATAAAAACAACAGGTTTAACTTCGTCTGGAATGTTGGCAAACTTGCGTATATTCTCTGGCACTTTTAAACCTAAAATACGTTGAAACTTATTAACAACTCCAGTCATACCGTTTCCTGCTAGTATAAGCACATCTTCGTCATTACTGTTTACATGTCTCTTTATAATTTCTTTAGCTTTGTGATAAGCCATGGTCATAGCAGTACCAGAAACCGTTGTTTCTGTATGTGTATTGGCAACATAAGGACCAAAATCCTTTAATAATTTATCTTCTATTGGTCTGTATAAACGTCCAGATGCTGTCCAATCGGAATACACAATTTTCTGAGTTCCATAAGGAGACTCAAATTCTTGATCTATACCAACAATGCCCTTTCTAAATACAGCAAAGTATTCTTCTAAGGCTGTACTATACTCCTTCGGTTTATCATCTATTAACATAATGAAACGTATTTAATCTAATTAGGTTAGTTACCTAAATATTTGCTATTTCCTTTAATTCTTTTATAAACTTATCTGCTAAGTTATCTGCTATTTCTTGCGATTTTGCTTCGGTATAAATTCTAATAATTGGCTCTGTATTACTTTTACGTAAGTGGACCCAGTTTTCTGGAAAATCAATTTTAACACCATCTACAGTAGTTATGTTTTTATTAGCATAACGAGCTTCCATCGTTTTCAAAATGGCATCCACATCAATCTGAGGTGTTAGTTGTATTTTCTTTTTACTCATAAAGTAGCTGGTATACGTTTTACGCAATGCACTTACGGGCATATCTTTTTCCGCTAATAAACTTAAAAACAAAGCAACACCTACTAAAGAGTCTCTACCGTAATGGCTTGCAGGATAAATAATTCCTCCATTACCTTCTCCTCCAATTACTGCGTGATTTTTTTTCATCAATTCTACTACATTCACTTCTCCTACTGCACTTGCTTCATAAGTTCCGCCATATTTTTCGGTAACATCACGTAGCGCTCTAGAAGAACTCATGTTACTTACGGTATTTCCTGGTGTTTTACTTAATACATAATCCGCACATGCAACTAATGTATATTCTTCTCCAAACATTTCTCCCTTTTCATCCACAAAAGCTAATCTATCCACATCTGGATCTACAACAATCCCAAAATCTGCTCGTTCTTTAACCACCATTTCAGACAAGTCTGTTAAATGCTCTTTAAGCGGTTCTGGATTGTGCGGAAAATGTCCATTAGGCTCACAATACAATTTAATAGGATGTACTCCTAAGCGTTCTAATAACTCCGGAATAGCAATTCCTCCTGTAGAATTCACCCCGTCAACAACCACTTTAAAACCTGCATCTTTTATAGCTTTTACATGAACCAAGTCTAAATCTAAAACAGCATCAATATGTAAATCAATATATGCTTGGTTTTTTGTTATTTTTCCTAAATCATCTACTTCTGCAAATTCCATGGTATCTGCTTCCGCAATATTTAAAATCTTCTCTCCTTCTACACCATTTAAAAATTCTCCTTTTGCATTTAAAAGCTTTAAGGCATTCCATTGCTTTGGGTTATGACTTGCTGTTAAAATAATTCCTCCATCTGCATGTTCCATTGGTACAGCAATTTCCACGGTTGGTGTTGTAGACAAACCTACATCTACCACGTGAATACCAAGACCTACTAAAGTATTCATAACCAAATTCTGAATCATTGCACCAGAAATTCTAGCATCTCTACCAACAACCACTTTATAATTTTCTTTATCGCGTTGTTCTTTTATCCAAGTACCATAAGCTGCCGCAAACTTTACAGCATCAATTGGTGTAAGGTTTTTACCTACTTGTCCGCCAATAGTTCCTCTAATTCCAGAAATTGATTTTATTAAGGTCATAAATTATATTTTATATTTAAATACAAATATAGTATTTCAAAGTTGTATTTATATAGTATGAATTTGTAAATTCACTGTCAGAATAAAGTCTAACTAAAAGATTCCCGTTTTCATGGGAAATACTATGAATTTTCTCGCACACATTTATCTTTCTGGGAATAACGAGTCTGTAACTATTGGTAATTTTATTGCGGATGGTATACGTGGTAAGAAATACCTGAAGTTTCCAAAAGACATACAAACCGGAATATTATTACACCGCCAAATAGACACATTTACAGATGCACATAAAACGGTTAGAGAAAGCACCAAACGTTTACATAAAAATTACGGACATTATTCTGGTGTGATAGTCGATATACTCTATGACCATTTTCTCGCTAAAAATTGGAGCAACTATTCTGATATGCCATTAGACACATATGTGGATACTTTTTACGATTCTTTACAAGATAATTTTGAAATGCTTCCTAGTCGTATTCAAAAAATGATGCCATATATGATTGCAGATAATTGGTTACTAAGCTATGCAACCATTGAAGGTATTTCTAAAGTTTTAGTCGGAATGAATAAACGAACAGAAAACCGTTCTAAAATGAATTTAGCAGTAAACGAACTACAAGAATTTTATAATGAATTTGAAGATGAATTTACACGCTTTTTTGAAGAATTAATTCAGTTTTCAAAGAAGAAATTAATAGAAATAGAAAATAGATAAATTGCACTTTGACTACACTCAGTGTAACTATCAAATAAAAATTTCCGTCTGAGGGCAGTCGAAGACCAAATATAATAATTATGAAAAACTACATTTTAATCTTATTGATTAGTATTGCTTTTTTCTCTTGTAAAACAGAAACCAAAAAACAAGCTACCGGACTAATCACCGAAAAAGCAATGGTTGTTTCTGCTCGTGAAGAAGCTTCTAAAATAGGAAGCAAAGTCATGCAACAAGGCGGAAATGCTTTTGACGCTATGCTTGCCACAGATTTAGCTTTAGCAGTTGCATATCCTTATGCAGGAAATCTTGGTGGTGGTGGTTTTATGGTGTATCGTTTAGAGAATGGAGAGATTGGCGCTTTAGACTACAGAGAAAAAGCACCTGCTGCAGCGACAAAAAACATGTATTTAGATTCGCTTGGTAATGTCATTCCTAATTTAAGTACTCGTGGCGCACTTGCTGTTGGTATTCCTGGAACCGTTGCTGGAACTTTTGCAGCACACAAACGCTTTGGAAAACTACCTATTGAAACCATTTTAAAACCAGTAATTGCACTTGCTAAAAGAGGAGTAATTGTTACCAAAAATCAAGAATTACGAATTGCTGAAAAACAAGAAGATTTTAAAACAACAAATACCGAAGATTTTCTATTTACGAAAGCCTGGAAAGAAAACGACACTATTAAATATAATAATCTTGCCGAAACACTTACCAGAATCATGCACAATGGTCCGGATGAATTTTACAAAGGGGAAACCGCAAAAATACTAGCAAAACACATTCAAAATAATGGCGGAATTGTAACCGAAGAAGACCTAGCAAACTACGAACCAAAATGGCGTAAACCAGTTACATTTTCGTATGATGATTTAAATATTATTTCCATGTCACCTCCTTCTAGTGGCGGAATTTGTTTAGCGCAAATCATGAAAATGATTGAACCCTATCCACTAGAAAAACTAGGCCACAACTCAGAAAAAGCCATTCAGGTAATCACAGAAGCAGAACGTCGTGCCTACGCAGATAGAAGTTTTTATCTAGGCGATCCAGATTTTGTTAATGTACCGCAAGAGCAATTAATAAGTAAAACGTATTTAGAAAACAGAATGCAAGATTTCTCTTTTGAAAAAGCAACGAAATCAGAAGATGTATCCCACGGAAAAGTACAAATTATAGAAAGCGATGAAACCACCCACTACTCTATTGTTGATCCATTTGGGAATGCGATTTCTGTTACAACAACCCTGAATAGTGGTTTTGGCTCTAAACTATTTTGTAGCGAATTGGGTTTCTTTTTAAATAATGAAATGGACGATTTCTCTAGCAAACCAGGAGTACCAAATGTGTACGGTTTAGTTGGTGCTGAAGCAAATAGTATTCTGCCAGAAAAACGCATGCTAAGTTCTATGACTCCAACCATAGTAGAGAAAAACGGAAAGCTTCATATGGTGGTTGGAACTCCAGGAGGTTCTACTATTATTACTTCGGTAATGCAAACCATTTTAAATGTGCATGAATATAAAATGAATATGCAACAAGCAGTAAATGTGCCTCGCTTTCATCACCAATGGTTACCAGATAAAATTATGATGGAACCAAATTCTTTTCCTTCAGAAACAATAAACAATTTAAAACAAAAAGGATATCATATCAATGAAGAAGACGCTCCTGTTATTGGAAAAGTAGATGCTATTTTGGTTTTAGATAACGGAAAATTAGAAGGTGGTGCAGACCCGCGTGGCGATGATACAGCAGTAGGGTTTTAATAATAAGGCTGTCTGAAAAGTAAAACTATTGTCATTTCGGCCAAAGTGGAGAAATCTATATTATTAAATAACAAGATTTTTCGACAAGCTCAAAATAACAAAATGCCTTTCTTATTAGACATACTTTTTTATATTTATTATTATTTTTAATAAATAATCATGGATTTCATTACACATTTAAAAGAAAGTTTCCACAAGAATTCCAATGCAGAATACGCGCAGCAAATGAAAGCGTATTTAAAAAATAAATTCGAGCTTTATGGTGTTAAATCGAAACCGCGTCGGGATATTTTAAAGGCTTCGGTGAAAGAACATAGTCCGGAAGTAAAAGCAAATATTATTTCTATTACCTTCGAATTGTATGCAGAACCACAACGGGAACTACACCATTGCGGTATGGAACTTTTTGAAAAACATTTTAAAAACAACTACCAAAAAGAAGATATTAATTACATAGAAAAACTAATAATAACCAATAGTTGGTGGGACACGGTAGACTATATTGCAAAATGGATTTTAGGTAATTATTTAAAACAATTTCCTGATCAAATACCAGAAGTAATATATTCCTTTTCAAAACATGAAAATATGTGGTTAAATAGAAGCGTATTATTATTTCAACTGGGATATAAAGAAAAAACAGATGCAGCATTACTGTTTCAATTATGCTTAGAACATAAAGAATCTAAGGAGTTTTTTATTCAAAAAGCCATTGGTTGGACTTTACGTGAATATGAAAAAAGCAATCCCGAAGCCGTTTTAAAATTTGTACAAAACCATATATTAGCTCCTTTAAGTCATAGAGAAGCGATTAGAAATATTATTTAGATGCATTTAGATATCGTAATACTAACCCAAAAAGAATATATAAACCCCAAGAAAAAGGATGCGTATGTTCAAAATGTTTTAAACGAAGAT
This sequence comes from Lacinutrix sp. WUR7, assembly GCF_016864015.1. Lineage (NCBI taxonomy): Bacteria > Pseudomonadati > Bacteroidota > Flavobacteriia > Flavobacteriales > Flavobacteriaceae > Lacinutrix > Lacinutrix sp. WUR7. The sequence continues at coordinate 3,692,459 of NZ_CP045067.1, forward strand.
GTAATCGTTCAAAAGGCATTAGAAGCGCAAGGTTTAAAGGTGAAACGTATTTCTTGGGATGATCCTACTTTTGATTGGACCATTACCAAATATGCCATTTTTAGAGCAACTTGGGATTATTTTCATCGTTTTGAAGCCTTTTCTATTTGGTTAGAAAAAGTATCTAAGCAGACGACTTTATTAAATTCGGAAGCCATTATCCGTTGGAATATTGACAAGCATTATCTTTTAGATTTACAGAAAAATGGCGTCCACATCGCAGAAACGCATTTTATTGAACAAGGTGCTACCGAAACTTTACAAGAATTACATAGCAAATTCAATTTACAAGAAACCGTTTTAAAACCTTGTATTTCTGGAGCTGCAAGACATACCTATAAATTAAATAAAAGCAACCTTGCTTCACATGAAAGCATCTTTGCCGAATTAATTAAAACCGAAGCCATGATGCTGCAACCCTTTCAATATAATATTGTTAAAAAAGGGGAAATATCCATGATGGTTTTTAACGGAAAATTTACACACGCTATTTTAAAAACAGCCAAACCAGGAGAATTTAGAGTGCAAGATGATTTTGGAGGAACCATCCAAATCCACGAACCTACTAAGGCAGAAATAGCATTTGCTGAAAATTGCACCAAAGCATGTGCAGAAATGCCAATGTATGCAAGAGTCGATATTTTTGAAGATAATAATGGTAACATTGCACTTTCAGAATTAGAACTTATAGAACCTGAACTTTGGTTTAGAGAATATCCCGAAGCAGCAAAAGTATTAGCAAAAGCGATAAAAAACAAAATATAAGGGCATTGCGAAACACAAAGCAATCCTTCAATAATTAAATACACTTTCATGAGAAAGAAAAAAACAAGCGTAAAAAAAGTATTAAAAATAATTTCAGGAGCCATTATATTCCTAACCTTACCAACCTTCCTGTTTTTTGGTTTTTTATATTTTAAATATAACGAAGATTTGCCATTGGGAATTACTGGCAAACAGGCAGATGCTTTGGCTTACAAAATGCTGAATGCACTAGATCATAAAAAATATGAAGCTACAGATTATATAGAATTCACTTTTAAAAAGCGACATCATTATAAGTGGAATAAAGAAGAAAACACTTGTGAAGTCTATTGGAAAAACTACAAAGTCTATTTAGATTTTAACGATAATTCTAAGAACGAGGCGTATCAAGGAGATTTAAAAACCGAAGCTATTCTAGCGGAAGAATTAATACAAAAAGCAACAGACTATTTTAACAACGATACCTTTTGGCTCGTAGCGCCTTACAAAGTTTTTGATGGCGGAACAACACGAAGTTTAGTAACTCTAGATAATGGTCAACATGCACTTTTAATTACCTATACTTCTGGTGGTTCTACTCCTGGTGATTCGTATTTATGGCTATTAGACGAAACAGGAAAACCTAAAAGTTTTAAAATGTGGACTTCCATTCTACCCATTGACGGACTAGAAGCTTCTTGGAGCGATTGGACCACAACCGAAACCGGAGCCATGCTTCCAACCTTTCATAAATTGTTAGTTTTAGGTCTAGAAATGGAAGATATCCAAACCAAATAAAAACGTATATTTAAAATCACACTTTACAAATTAAAAGCATTATGATTCAATCTTATAAAAAGAAACTAGAACTTCAAGAGAACTATGATGCTATTATTATTGGATCTGGAATTGGTAGTCTTGCAACTGGTGCTTTATTGGCCAAACAAGGACAAAAAGTATTAATTCTAGAACGTCATTATGAACCTGGCGGATTTACACATACTTTTAAACGTAGAGGTTATGAATGGGACGTTGGTATTCATTATATAGGCGATATGCAACACCCAAAAAGCATTTTAAGAAAACTATTTAGTTATGTTTCTGATGATAATTTGCAATGGGCAGATATGGGAGATATGTATGATAAAATCATCATTGGCGATAAAGAATATGATTTTGTAAAAGGAGTTACTAACTTCAAAAATAAAATGATTTCTTATTTTCCGGAAGAAGAAAAAGCAATCACCGAATACATTAGTACTATTTTTAAAGCGAGTAAAACTAGTAAAAAATTCTATTTAGACAAATCTCTTCCGCCATTATTAAGCAAGTTAATTGGCGGATTTATGCGAAAACCTTACAATAAATATTCCGATCAAACTACTTACGACGTTTTAAGAAATCTTACCGATAACGAAGAACTAATTAAAGTACTAACCGGACAATATGGCGATTACGGTTTAGCACCAAAAGAAAGTAGTTTTGTCATGCATACTGCAGTTGCAAAACATTATTTTGCTGGAGGTAGCTTTCCTGTTGGAGGATCTTCACAAATTGTAAAAACGATAGTTCCCGTAATAGCCAAAGCTGGAGGAACACTTTTAATTAGTGCCGAAGTAGATAAAGTGATTATTGAAAACAATACAGCTAAAGGTGTAAAAATGAAAGATGGAAAATCTTTTTATGCTAAAAATATTATCAGTGGAGCTGGTATTATGACAACGTATAACAAGTTACTTCCGGAAGATACTGTTGCAAAACACCACTTAAAAGAACAATTACAAAAAGTGAAGCGATCGGTTGCTTCAACTTGTTTATATATTGGTTTAGAAGGCTCTCCCGAGGAACTTAAATTACCAAAAACAAATTATTGGATTTATCCAGAAGACTTAGATCATGACGCAAGTATTGCCCGTTATTTAGAAGACCCAGACCAACCTTTCCCTGTGGTTTACATCTCTTTTCCTTCTGCTAAAGATCCAGATTGGCCAAATAGATATCCAGGAAAAAGTGCCATCGATATTATTACACTCATGCCCAATGATACTTTTAACGAATGGAAAGGTACTAAATGGAAAAAAAGAGGCGAAGATTATGAACAGTTAAAAGAAAAAATAGCCCAACGATTACTAGAAGCACTATTCAAAAAACTACCACATCTTAGAGAAAAAGTAGATTGTTATGAATTATCTACACCTTTAACCACACAACATTTTGTGAATTATGAAGAAGGGGAAATTTACGGATTGGATCATAGTCCGAAACGCTTTAGACAAAAATTCCTGAAGCCAAGAACACCTATTAAAAATTTCTACCTAACTGGTCAAGATATTATGACAGCAGGAATAGGATCGGCATTATTTTCTGGTGTTTTAACTGCTACTGCTTTAACCAAAAAAAATATATTAAAGAAAGTACAGGCTTATAAAAACTAATTTCTAAAGTAATCTATGTTATTTAAATAACACCAATCCCAACTGCAAATTGTGACTGCAAACTGTAACTGTGACTGCAAACTGCGACTGCGACTGAAAACTAAGACTGAGACTGAAAACTGAGACTGAGACTGAGACTGAGACTACTTACTCTTTTGCCCAACAAACTGCTGTTCTTTAGATTTAAAAAGCACATTAAAAGTGGTTAAGCTTCCGTAGATACGTGTAATATATTGTTGTAAATCTGTTTTTTCTTGAGCTTGCAGATTACTAGAATTTACCTTTTGTTCCATAACACGAAGTCGGTCTCTAACCATTGTTATTTTATGAAAAAAGTCTTCCACTTTAATTTCTTTCGGTTTAAGATTAGTGTCTTCTGGTTGCAGAATAAGTTTTCCACCTTTCCACTTATCGCCAATTGGCACAATTTCCGATACATCGCTCCACTTTTTTAAAATTTGCACCAAGCTACTTTCCACATCAAATAAACTGATGGTATCCACTTCATTTTCGGCCGCTTCAATAACTTCAAAATCAGCATCTAAATCTATGGTTTCCAATCCGTTTTCCATAAAAGTAACCCAATACTGTTTAGAGGTTATATTGGTTACTACTCCTTTTCCAAATTCGCTGTGGTTTATTCTGGAACCTATTCCTAGTATTTTCATATCCTTTTTTACTAACTAAAACATTAATTAAAAACCTGTTATACCTTTACTGTTTTGTAACTTATTTAAAATAAAAAGCAAAGCACTAAATTATAAAATACAAAATATTACCTTTCGTCTTAATATATAATTTAAAAATTGTTATTTTTGAATAACCTTAATAACCATAAATCATGATAAAAAAATACCTAATTATTTTATTTTTTCTTCCTTTGATTAGTTTTTCCCAAGGAAAATCTTTTTGGAAAGTATCAAATAACACTAATTTTAACCAAGACCAATTACTAGAACGAAAATCCATACCTTCTGTATATGATATCTATACGTTAGACTTTAACGGATTAAAACAACTACTGTCTGAAGCTCCTAAAAGAGATCTAAATTCAAGTTCAAATGTTGTTATCCAATTTCCCGGAGCAGCAGGAAAAATGGAAAATTTCGAAGTATATAATGCTTCTATTTTAGATTCAGAATTAGCTATCAATCATCCAGAAATTCAATCTTATGTTGGTGTTAGTAGAGAAAAAACGGGAACTATCCTTCGTTTTTCTACAACCATTTTTGGTTTCCATGCAACCGTTCATGCTATTGGGCAAACGTTTTACATAGATCCATTAACCAAAGATCTAAAGAACTACATGATGTATGCCAAAGGAAATCTTTATTCTAATTTAGAAGAAAGAATTGGATGTCTTGTAGATGACACTACCGAAAACAGAAATACAGAGACTAGTTCTGGCGCTAGAAATGCAAATGATGGCGTCTTAAGAACCTTTCGTTTAGCTTTATCCTGTACGCAAGAATATGCAAACTATCACATTAACGCAGCTGGTCAAGCTGGTGCAACAGATGCTGTAAAAAGAGCTACTGTTTTAGCTGCAATGAACGTTACAATGACTAGAGTTAATGCTGTTTTTGAAAGAGACTTATCTACAACAATGACTTTAGTTAATAATGCAAGTATAATATTTTTAGCTGAAAATGATGGGTTTACTGATGATGACGCAAGTTCATTAATTAATGAAAACCAAACCATTGTGGACGCTAATATAGGTACATCAAACTACGATATTGGACATGTATTTACTACAGGAGGTGGTGGATTAGCTGCTCGTGGTGGTATTTGCTACAGTAATGCTAAAGCAAGAGGAGTTACTGGATCTCCAAATCCAGTTGGTGACCCATTTGATATAGACTTTGTAGCTCATGAAATGGGACATCAGTTTGGTGCAAACCATACATTCAATGGTGGACAAGGAAATTGTTCTGGCGGAAACAGAAGCGCTACAACTGCTGTAGAACCAGGAAGTGGAACAACTATTATGGCTTATGCTGGTATTTGTGGCTCAGACAATGTACAAGGAAATAGTGATGATCATTTTCACGCTATTAGTATTGACGAAATGTGGACACGTATCACACCTCCAGGAGAGCCAACGTGCTCTACAGAGACACCGAATGGAAACACTGCTCCTACTACAAATGCAGGAGGTGATTACACGATTCCTTACGGAACAGCATTTACGTTAACAGGAACTGCTACCGATCCAGACGGAACCACATTATCCTATTGTTGGGAACAAACAGATGTTGGTGTTTCCACTAACGTTCCTTCTACGACAAGCACAACAGACCCTCAATTTAGATCGTATTCTCCAAAGACAACTGGAGATCGTACATTCCCAGAATTGAATTATATTTTAAACGATAACTTAACACCTACATGGGAAGTAGTTCCTAATGTAGCTAGAACTATGGATTTTGCCTTAACGGTTAGAGACAATGATTCTCCAAATGGTGGACAAACCAACAGAGATGACATGACAGTAACCACAGCAAATGCAGGTCCTTTTATCGTTACTGCACCAAGCACTACCAATGAAAGCTTTAGTTCTGGATCTACAACTACTATTACTTGGGATGTTGCGGGAACTAATGGCAATGGTATTAATACAGCAAATGTAAATATCTTATTGTCGATAGATGGCGGACAAACATTTACAAGTACTTTAGCAGGTAACACACCTAATGATGGTTCAGAATCTATTACATTTCCAATAGGACAAGAACCATATTGTAGAATTAAAATTGAAGCTGTAGGAAACATCTTTTTTGCTATGTCAAAATCCTTTTCTATAGGCGCAACGGTAGTAACAACCACGAACTGTAATACATATACCACAGGGTCAATCGCTACAGCAATTCCAGATAGTAGTGGTGCAAATGTGCAAGGAACTCCAGTTTTTATACCTGTAACCGTTACAGAAACCACTCCAATTACAGATGTTAGAATAAGTGCTGATGTTACACATAGTAATATTGGAGATTTAATCATGCAATTACAAACCCCTAATGGAGGTGGATTTTCTAATATTTGGGCAAGAACTTGCAGTGATGCACAATATGGTAATATAGATGTCACACTTAAAGATGGTGAACCAGCAATACTATGTGCTTCGCCAACTACAGGAACCTATGCTCCAGCAAGTCCTATGACAGGGTTTATTGGTAATAACCCTTCTGGAACGTGGAATCTTGTTTTTGTAGATTTTTATAATGGAGATGCTGGAGTTGTAAATGAATGGTCTATAGAGCTTTGTACTACAACTACAATTGTAACATTAAGCACAGAAAATTTAGAATTAAGCAACTTTGCTTTATACCCAAATCCGAATAAAGGAAATTTCTCTTTGGCCTTCGATTCTAATTCTGGAGAAAACATAAATGTTAACGTATATGATATTTCAGGAAGATTAGTTTACAACAAAAACTACGATGCAACATCTAGATTTAATGAAACCATTTCTTTAAACAACGTTAGTTCAGGAATGTACCTAATGACGGTTATAGATGGTGGCAAAAGAATTACAAAGAAATTGATTATCGAATAATTAATAGTTAACCAAATAAAGAAAGCTCTAAAACCTATGTTTTGGGGCTTTCCTTTTTTTATAGGAATTACAAAAACTTAAAAAATAGTAACAAATATTTAATAAATTCTTAGCATAAGGTTCCCTTCTATTATACTAACAAAAATCGTATCTTTGCAACTTTGCAAATTTATGTCCAAATTCGAAGAAAATATTGAAGTTCAAGGTGCTCGTGTTCATAATTTAAAGAACATTGACGTTACTATTCCTAGAGAAAAACTAGTGGTTATTACCGGATTGTCTGGTAGTGGAAAATCCTCATTGGCTTTTGACACCATTTATGCCGAAGGGCAACGTAGATATATTGAAACATTCTCTGCCTACGCAAGACAATTCCTTGGTGGTTTAGAACGTCCGGATGTCGATAAAATTGATGGACTTTCCCCAGTAATTGCTATCGAACAGAAAACCACAAGTAAATCGCCACGTTCTACCGTTGGTACCATTACCGAAATTTACGATTTCATGCGTTTGCTTTTTGCAAGAGCTAGTGATGCGTACAGTTATAATACTGGCGAAAAAATGGTGAGCTATAACGATGACCAAATAAAAGCTTTAATTATAGAGAGTTTTTCTGGTAAGCGTATTAATATTCTTGCTCCTGTTGTGCGTTCCCGTAAAGGGCATTACAGAGAATTGTTTGAGCAAATTGCGAAACAAGGTTTTGTGAAAGTACGTGCAGATGGTGAAATAAAAGATCTGGTAAAAGGCATGAAACTGGACAGATACAAGAATCATGATATTGAAATTGTAATCGATAGATTGAAAATTGATGCATCTGTAGATAATGATAAACGGTTAACCGAAACCATAAATACTGCTATGTATCATGGTAACGATGTATTAATGGTTTTAGATCAAGATACAAATGAAACACGTTTCTTCAGTAGAAGTTTAATGTGTCCTAGTTCTGGAATTTCTTATCCAAATCCTGAGCCTAATAATTTTTCATTCAATTCCCCAAAAGGTGCTTGTCCGAAATGTAATGGTATCGGTACTTTATACCAAGTAAACGAAAGTAAGATTGTTCCAGACGATTCTATTTCTATAAAAAATGGTGCTCTTGCGCCGCACGGACCAGAAAAAAACTCTTGGATCTTTAAGCAGTTAGAACTTATTGCACAGCGTTATCATTTTAAATTAAGTGATCCGTATAAAAGTATCCCTGAAGAAGCCAAACAAATGATTTTGTATGGTGGAAACGAAAAGTTTTCTGTAGACAGTAAATCCCTTGGTATAAAAAGAGATTATAAAATAGATTTTGAAGGTGTTGCTAATTTTATTGAAAGTCAGTATGTAAACGCAGATTCGACTTCGTTAAAACGTTGGGCAAAAGAATACATGGATAAAGTAGATTGTAGCGAATGCCATGGAGCACGACTGCGTCAAGAATCGCTTTACTTTAAAATTAACGATCAGAATATTGCCGAACTGGCAAACAAAGATATTATAGATCTAGCGGAATGGTTTAAAGAATTACCAAAAAGCCTTTCTAAAAAACAATTCAAAATTGCAGAAGAAATTATTAAAGAGATAACAAACAGACTACAATTTTTGTTAGATGTTGGTTTAAATTATCTTTCTGTAAACCGAAGTTCTAAAACCCTTTCTGGTGGTGAAGCGCAACGTATTCGTTTGGCTACTCAAATTGGTTCACAACTAGTTGGCGTGCTTTATATTTTAGACGAACCTAGTATTGGTTTACACCAACGAGACAACGAAAAACTAATCAACTCTTTAGTTTCGTTAAGAGATGTTGGTAATTCTGTAATTGTTGTCGAACACGATAAAGACATGATTTTACGTGCAGATCACGTGATTGATATTGGTCCGCATGCAGGAAAACACGGAGGCGAAATCATTAGCCAAGGTACTCCTGAAGAGGTTTTAAAACACCACACACTTACGGCAGATTATCTTAATGGAACCAAGAGAATTGAAGTTCCTAAAAAGCGAAGAGAAGGTAACGGGAAATTTTTGGAGCTTAAAGGCTGTACAGGAAATAACTTAAAAAATGTTTCGGTAAAATTCCCTTTAGGAAAAATGATAGGTGTAACCGGAGTTTCTGGTAGTGGGAAATCGACTTTAATAAACGAAACCCTCTATCCTATTCTCAATGCATATTATTTTAATGGCGTTAAAAAACCAATGCCATACAAAAGCATAAAAGGTTTAGAACATATAGATAAAGTAATTGATATTAACCAATCGCCAATTGGTAGAACGCCAAGAAGTAATCCTGCAACGTATACAGGAACTTTTAGCGAAGTGCGAAGTTTATTTGCCAAAATACCAGAAGCTATGATTCGTGGTTATAAACCAGGAAGATTTAGTTTTAATGTAAAAGGAGGACGTTGTGAAACCTGTCAAGGTGGTGGTTTACGTGTTATTGAAATGAATTTCCTTCCAGATGTATATGTCGAATGTGAAACCTGTCAAGGTAAACGATTCAATCGCGAAACATTAGAGATTCGTTACAAAGGAAAAAGTATTAGTGATGTTTTAAACATGACGATTAACGAAGCTGTTGATTTCTTTGAACATATTCCGAAAATTAATAGAAAACTAAAAACCATTAAAGATGTTGGTTTGGGATATATTACTTTAGGACAACAAAGCACTACGCTTTCTGGAGGAGAAGCACAACGTATTAAATTAGCTACAGAACTTAGCAAACGCGATACTGGAAATACTTTTTATATTCTGGATGAACCAACAACAGGGTTACATTTTGAAGACATAAGAGTTTTAATGATTGTACTAAATAAATTGGCAGACAAAGGAAATACCGTTTTAATTATTGAGCACAATTTAGATGTTATTAAAACCGTAGACCACGTCATAGATATTGGTTATGAAGGCGGAAAAAATGGTGGTGAAATAATTGTTGAAGGTACGCCAGAAAAAGTAGCAAAACATAAAACGAGTTATACAGCTAAGTTTTTAAAGAAAGAATTGAATTAAAATAACAATACCTACTTTTGTGGATGTGCTAAAAAAAGAAGTAAATTAGCAAGTTGCAAAAAAATGACTGAAGACTGAAGACTGAAGACTGAAGACTGAAGACTGAAGACTGAAGACTGAAGACTGAAGAAAAAAATAAAAATATTAATAATACGATTACACTAGAATAAAATTGTCATTTCAAAATATTAGCCAAAATAAAATATTTTTATTTGAAGCTACAGAGCAAAGCTCAAAGAAATTACATTATTAAATAAACATTCGTGTATTCGTGGCAAATGGAATAAAAAATATGAGAGAAGAACAACATCCAAAAGGTTGGAATGAAAAGAAAACAAATGATTCTTGGGCCATTTTTAAAATAATGGGAGAGTTTGTTAATGGTTATGAAAAACTAAGTAAAATAGGCCCTTGTGTTTCCATTTTTGGATCTGCAAGAACAAAACCTGAAGATAAATACTATAAATTAACAGAAAAAGTAGCACATAAAATTGTAGATCATGGTTATGGTGTAATTACTGGTGGTGGACCAGGAATTATGGAAGCTGGTAACAAAGGTGCACATCTTGGTGGTGGAACCTCTGTTGGTTTAAATATAGAATTACCTTTCGAGCAACACGATAACCCGTATATAGATCACGATAAAAGTTTAGATTTCGATTACTTCTTTGTGCGTAAAGTAATGTTTGTAAAATACTCACAAGGTTTTGTAGTAATGCCTGGAGGTTTTGGAACTTTAGATGAATTATTTGAAGCAATCACTTTAATTCAAACCAATAAAATTGAAAAATTCCCAATAATTCTTGTTGGTAGAGAATTCTGGGAAGGCTTATTTGAATGGGTAAAATCTACTTTATTAGGTAAGTTTAATAATATAAGTGAAAAAGATTTAGATTTAATTCACCTTGTAGATACAGAAGATGAAGTAATAGATATTCTAGATGCTTTCTATAAAGAATATGGCTTTAGTCCTAACTTCTAAAGTGAATATCACTTAAATAAAAAATGATTTCCACTTTCGTGGAAAATAAGCATGAACAAAAAAGTATTATTTCTTTTTATAAGTTTAATTAGCATTAAAAGTGTCTTAGCGCAAGACACTTTTAATGCTATGTTTTATAATTTGTTAAATTTTCCTTCACAAACAGTTCCTGCCAATAGGATAAATCATTTAAGCATTATTTTAACCGATTACCAACCAGATTTATTTATGGTTTGTGAGCTAAATAATGAAACTGGCGCAAATAGCATTATTAATATGATGCAACAAGATATTAACCCTAACTATGCAATGGCTGGTTTTAAGTTAAATACTTCAGACGATGCTATTGGAAATCAAAACGATTTACAAAACCTAATCTTCTTTAATAGTGAGAAATTTAGCCTAGAAAGTCAAGTTATTATTCCTACACTTTATAGAGATTTCAATCACTATAGACTAAAACTGAACACGGTAGGCCAAGAAAACACCCCTTTATTTTTAGATGTAATTGTTGGGCATTTAAAAGCCTCAAACGGAATTGAAAATCAAGAGCTTAGACTCCAAATGGTACAAGATTTAGATACCTATTTAAATGCTTTACCTGAAGACAATCACATCCTGCTTGCTGGAGATTTTAATTTGTATCGAAGCTCAGAACTTGCTTTTCAAGAATTAATTAATAGCGAAAACCATATTACATTTATAGATCCTGCTAATAAAATAGGTTCCTGGCATAACAACACTGATTTTATAGATGTTTTTACACAATCTACCAGAACGACTACAGGAATGGGAGGAGCAACTGGTGGATTTGATGACAGGTTTGATTTTATACTAACCTCAGAAAGTATGGATAATACTACTGGTACTAATGAAGATTTATTTTTTGTTGCAGACTCCTATCAAGTATTTGGAAATAACGCAAACGTTAATTGTTATAACCAAGATATTACATCTAACAATTGCGCAGAAGATAACAATCCAAATACGGAAGATTTTTCTTTAGACATAAGAGAAGCTCTATATAATTTTAGCGATCACCTTCCGGTTACCTTACAAATACAAGCTAATCAGCAATTTTTAAGTGTTCCAGAATACACTACTTCTAATTATTATGAAATAATTGGCACTAATGTTATTTCTAATACATTAAGTTTACAAACCAACAATCAACTATTCGCCAATAAAAATCTAAACATTTTCAATACTTTAGGTCAATTAGTAAAAATTATTCCTTTAAATAATACAGAAACACATCAAATAGACGTTTCTTATTTATCTAATGGTTTATATTACATTACAACACCTAATTTTAATGTAGAACCTTTAAAGTTTGTGAAAGTAAATTGAGAAATCGTTACCTACTTATAGCCCTATTCACACTTGTGAATTTTTATAGTTTTAGTCAAAATACCATTGACCTTAAAGCTACTTTTGATGTGGAAAATAAAAAAATACAAATAGATCAAACTATTCAATATCAAAACACATCAAACAATACTTTAGAATATATTTATTTAAACGATTGGAGCAATAGTTATTCCACTAAAACCACTCCTTTAGCAAAACGTTTTGCGGAAGAATATAAAAACGACTTTCATTTTGCGAAAAATGAAGATAGAGGTTATACAGTAATTACCTCTTTACAACAAGACAACCAAGAGGTTACTCACGAAAGATTAAAAGATCAACTAGATATTATTAAAGTTAAATTAAACACTCCTTTAGCTCCAAACGAAACATATACTCTTCATTTAAACTATATCGTTCAAATACCTAATGCAAAATTTACACGTCATGGTATTTATAAAGATCAAAACATCACACTAAAATATTGGTACATTACTCCTGCTGTTTATGATGGATCTTGGCATTACTTTAGCAATAAAGATTTAGAAGACGCATATATTCCTAAGGCAGATCACTCTTTTAAAATCACATATCCGGAGCGTTATATTTTAACATCAGAACTTAATGAAATAAAAAGTACAAAAGAGAACAACACTATTGTTACAACCTTAGAAGGAAAAAATAGAATTAACACCAAACTATTTTTATTACGTCAACCACAATTTAATACTGTGGAAACCGATTATTTTAGTGTGGTATCTAGTATTGATGATGAAAATTTAGACCAAGTAGAAAGAGTACTTATTACCGATAAAGTAGCTGGTTTTATTACTCAAAATCTAGGTGATTATCCACATGAACGCTTATTAGTTTCAAAAACGGACTATAAACAGAAGCCTATATACGGACTTAATTTATTACCAGATTTCTTTCGTCCGTTTCCAGATAGCTTTCAATACGAATTAAAACTTTTAAAAACAGCATTATATAATTATTTAGAAAACACGCTTCTTATAAACCCAAGAAAAGACCAATGGTTAATAGATGGAATTCAAATATATTATTTAAAAAAATATGTCGAAACCTATTACCCAAATATGAAATTCCTTGGAAGTCTTTCTAATATTTGGGGAATAAAATCCTTTTATGCCGCACAGCTAGATTTTAATGATCAGTACAACCTTTTGTATATGATTATGGCTAAAGATTATCAGGATCAACCGCTTACCATGCAAAAAGATTCTTTATTAAAATTCAACAAAAATATAGCAAACCCTAACAAAGCAGCAATTGGTTTAGAATATTTAGATAGTTATGACCAAAGTATAGATATGGATACATCTATTCTTGATTTTCTATCCAATCAAAAACTAAAAACTACATCCACAAAAGATTTCGAAAATTTTATAAAACCTAAAGCTTCTAAAAACATTGATTGGTTTTTCGATGAATATTTAAAAACTTCAAAAAAGATAGATTACAAAATTAAAACCGTAGAAAAAGGTAAAGACTCTATTAAAGTAATCGTAAAAAACAAAAGCAAGTCTAGTATGCCTTCCTCCTTATTTGCTTTACAAAAAGATAGTATTCTATCTAAAACATGGATGGCAAGTAACAAAAAGTTTGATACCATTACATTAGCAAATAACGATGCAACCAAATTAGTAATTAATCAAGATAAAATAACACCAGAAGTAAATAACAGAAATAACACAAAATCATTAACTACTTCTTTATTAAATAAACCTTTACAGATTAGACTTTTAAAAGACGTAGAAGACACAAGATACAATCAAGTACTAATTATGCCAATTTTAGAGTTTAATAATATATATGATGGAATAGTAGTAGGCACAAAAGCATATAATAAAACCATGCTTAAAAAAGATTTAACGTATAAAATCGCACCACAATACGGATTAAAATCGAAGTCGATAACTGGATCTGGAAATCTTGTTTATAATCAATATAACACGAGCAACAGAAACTTATTTAAAATTCAATATGTTTTAACCGGTAGCTATGAAAGTTATGCACCTGGCTTATTTGTAACTTCTATAAAACCATCTATAACACTTCATTTAAGAGATACAGAAAACTTACGCGCAAATAAAAGAGAGTATTTAAATTTTAGATATATAAGTATCCGTAGAGATGAAGATGTAAATAATATTTTATTAGACGAAGCAGAACCTAACTACAATATATTAAACCTTAGATATATACATAAAAACCCAGGATTAATAGAATTTTCTAGTTGGTTTGCAGATTTTCAAGCATCACAAACATTTAGTAAAGTATCCTTTAATTACGAATACAGAAAATTATACCAAAACAACAGACAACTTAATGTACGTTTCTTTGCAGGTGCATTTTTAAAAAATAAAAACGAAGCAAATAATAACTATTTTAGTTTTGCTTTAGATAGACCAACCGACTATTTATTTGATTATAGTTATTTAGGACGATCGGAAAGCACAGGACTTTTTAGTCAAGAGTTAATTATTGCAGAAGGGGGATTTAAATCTAAAATAAAACCTTCTTTCGCTAACCAATGGATGGCTAGCACCAACATAAGTACTTCCATCTGGCAATACATTCATGCTTATGGAGATTTAGGTGCCGTAAAAAACAAACACGAATATGCTAAATTTGTTTATGATTCTGGTGTACGAGTAAATCTAGTGGAAGATTATTTTGAAATCTATTTTCCTGTATATTCTAACCTTGGCTGGGAAATAGCACAACCACAATACAGTCAGAAAATACGTTTTAAATTTACTGCAGATATACAATCGTTATTAGGATTATTTAGAAGACGTTGGTATTAATTGCTTTTCTTTTTTCTGAAAATATTCAGTAAAATTAATACCAGAATAATAAGTATGAATCTTATTTCATGTATGTATTAGAAATACTTTTCCTCTTTTCTGAAACTATTGGACTTACAAGCAAACTTATTCCTGCTATTTCTTTATTTTCATTAAATACCACTATAATAATGAGTGTGTTACCTCTTAAAAAAGACAACAATATTATAGGGATAACAAAAATATAAATTATCAAAAACAGTTTAAAATATATTCAGCGAAAAGGCGTTTAATTACATTATTTTCAATATAATACAACAAAAACTACTCTTAACTAATAATTTCACAATTTTTTAAGACTTTTCCATATTGCAAAAACCTTTTATTTTTCTTAAATTTGTAACTATATGAAAGCATCTAAAATGACAAAAAATCCAGAGGTATTAGAAGACATTTCTTTTAACGATTTTAAAGCGGAAGTTTTAAAAGATTATACCATTGCTGTAACTTCCAGAGAATGTAGTTTATTAGGTCGCCGTGAAGTACTTACAGGAAAAGCGAAATTTGGTATTTTTGGAGATGGTAAAGAAATCCCACAACTTGCTTGGGCAAAAGCCTTTAAAAATGGAGATTTTAGATCTGGTTATTATCGAGATCAAACTTTTATGATGGCCATTGGAGAATTAACTATCGAACAATTTTTTGCTGGTTTATATGCCCATACAGATATTAAACATGATCCAATGTCAGCTGGAAGACAAATGGGAGGCCATTTTGCAACCCATAGTTTAGATGAAAATGGTAACTGGAACAATCTTACAAAACAAAAAAATTCAAGTGCAGACATCTCTCCTACTGCAGGACAAATGCCGCGTTTACTGGGTTTAGCACAAGCATCTAAAATTTATAGAAATGTAAAAGGAATAGATACTACCAATTTTTCGGAGAAAGGAAATGAAGTAGCTTGGGGAACTATTGGTAACGCAAGTACAAGTGAAGGTTTGTTTTTTGAAACAATAAATGCAGCCGGAGTTTTACAAGTACCTATGGTAATGAGTGTTTGGGATGATGAATACGGAATCTCAGTACACGCAAGACACCAAACTACAAAAGAAAACATATCTGAAATTTTAAAAGGATTTCAAAGAGAAAAAGGTACAAACGGTTACGAAATTTTAAGAGTAAAGGGTTGGGACTATCCTACTTTAGTAGATACCTACCAAAAAGCTTCTAAAATTGCAAGAACACAACATGTTCCTGTATTAATTCACGTGAATGAATTAACGCAACCTCAAGGACATTCCACTTCTGGTTCACACGAACGTTATAAAGATACCGATCGCCTTAATTGGGAAGCAGAACACGACTGTAATCTTAAAATGCGTGAATGGTTAATTGCAAATAACATTGCAACTAAAGATGAACTTAGAGTCATTGAAAAAGACATTAAAAAGCAAGTCCGTGAAGGTAAAAAAGCGGCTTGGTCTGCTTATAATAATCCTATCACACAAGAACGAAATGAACTTGTTACACTTTTACAAAACCTAGCTAATTCTAGTGCTAACAAAGCATTTATCACAAAACTTACAAATGATTTAAATGCAATTATAGAACCGATTAGAAAAGACAACCTTTCTACAGCTAGAAAAGCATTACGTTATGTACTTAATGAAACTTCTTCCGAGAAAACACAAATTGTAAATTGGATAAATACCTATATAGATAAAATACAACCTAAATATAGTTCGCACTTACATAGTGAATCTAAACTTTCCGCTTTACACGTAAAAGAAGTAAAACCAACGTATGACGATGATGCTAAATTGGTAGACGGACGATTAGTAATTAGAGATAATTTTGATGCCCTTTTTACGAACCATCCTGAAGTTTTAATTTTTGGAGAAGATGCTGGACATATTGGAGATGTAAACCAAGGTCTAGAAGGCATGCAAGAAAAGTATGGGGATTTACGTGTTTCAGATGTAGGTATACGTGAAGCAACTATTTTAGGACAAGGAATTGGAATGGCAATGCGAGGTCTTAGACCAATTGCCGAAATACAATACCTAGACTATATTTTATACGCCTTACAAATAATGAGTGATGATTTAGCAACACTACATTATAGAACATATGGTCGCCAAAAAGCACCATTAATTATTCGTACTCGTGGACATAGACTAGAAGGAATTTGGCATTCTGGTTCGCAAATGGGAGGTGTTATTAACTTAGTTCGTGGTATTCATGTTTTAGTTCCAAGAAACATGACCAAAGCTGCAGGTTTTTACAATACCTTATTAGAAAGTGACGAGCCTGCATTAATTGTAGAATGCTTAAATGGATATCGATTAAAAGAAAAAATGCCAAACAATATTGGTGCATTTAAAACACCAATAGGTGTTGTAGAAACCGTAAAAGAAGGAAGTGATATTACTTTAGTTTCTTATGGTTCTACATTAAATATTGTGGCGCAAGCTGCAAAAGAATTAATAGAAGTTGGTATTGATGCTGAAGTTATAGACGTTCAGTCCTTATTACCTTTTGACCTTAATCACGATATTGTAAAAAGTATAGCAAAAACAAATCGTCTAATGGTAATTGACGAAGATGTTCCTGGAGGAGCTTCTGCTTATATTTTAAACGAAATATTAAACACACAAAACGCATACGAACATTTAGATAGTAAACCACAAACCTTGACTGCTAAAAGTCATCGTCCTGCTTATGGTACGGATGGAGATTATTTTTCTAAACCATCACTAGAAGATATTTTTGAAGCGGTATATAAAGTAATGCATGAGGCGAATCCTGGTGATTTTCCAAAATTGAGATAATTTTATATTTATAAACCAATTAAGAAGCCTTTCAAGAAATACTTGAAAGGTTTTTTTTATATTTATAAAATCAACCCTAAAACAATATGCTAACTAAAAACGATAAAGAACAACTTCGCGGCACTATTTTTAGACATTTAGATGGCATTGCAACTGCTACAACAAGTTTTGCTCTTTATAAAAAAGATGTTTTAGATTTTTTACTGAAAAACAAAAAAGTAACTATTGATGAAGTTGCTACTCATTTTGAAGCAAACGAAGGCTATTTAAACATTGCATTACGCATTTTAGCTTCACAAGGTTGGCTAGTGCAACATATAGATAATGTTTCTAACAGGGTTAGCTATCAAACAAATGAAAATAGCGAGGAAGCATTTAAATTAGCTCCTTTATATGAAGATGCTGTAAAGCTTCTCTCCTATTCGGTTGAATTCCCAGAAAAACATATTGGTACGGATGCTTTTATCGCTTTAGATCGTATTTTCAAAAAGTATCAAAATAACTTCGATTTACAAGCAGAAACAAAAATAGAACAACAAGTTTTAAAGCATATTGAAGGCTGTATAGTTGGCCCTATAATTGTTATGTTAGGTGTAAATGGCTTATTTCATAAATACTTTATGGAAGCTTCTTTTACAGCAGAAGAATATCATAAAGATCCGGAAAGCTTTAAAAAAATACTGGATTTCTTTTCGCATTTAGGATGGTTTACCAAAAAGAAAAATACCTATCAATTTACAGATCAAGGATTGTTCTTCGCTAAACGAGCAAGTGCTTATGGGGTAACCGTTTCATATCTACCAACCTTTTTACAATTAGACGAATTACTTTTTGGTAATCCGTTAATATTACAAACAAGTTCACCAGACGAAATAGAAAAACACGTACACCGGGAAATGAATGTTTGGGGAAGTGGTGGCGCACATTCTACCTATTTTAAAGTGATAGACCAAGTAATTATTAAACTCTTTAACAAACCTATTGACGAACAACCAAAAGGGATTCTAGATATGGGTTGTGGTAATGGTGCTTTTATAAATCATATTTTTGATGTTATTGAACACCAAACTTTACGTGGTAAAATGCTAGAAGAATACCCTTTATTATTAGTTGGAGCAGATTTTAATTCAGCCGCATTAAAAGTCACTAGAGCCAATTTAATTAAAGCAGATATTTGGGCAAAAGTAATTTGGGGAGATATTGGTAGACCCGATTTATTAGCAAACGATCTTAAAGAAGATTATAATATTGCTCTTAAAGATTTACTCAATGTGCGTACATTTTTAGATCATAATAGAATTTGGGAAGCACCAAAAAATATTACCAATAAAATAAGTTCTTCTACTGGAGCTTATGCAAGTCATGGAAAACGTATTAGTAATAATTTGGTAGAAGACTCTTTACGTGAGCATCTATTAAAATGGAAACCGTATGTAGAACAATTTGGTTTATTAATTATAGAACTACATACTATAGATCCAAAATTTACAGCAAGAAATATTGGTAAAACAGCAGCAACAGCTTATGATGCCACACATGGTTATAGTGATCAATTTATTTTAGAGGTAGATGTTTTTAATAAAATAGCTGCCGAAGCGGGATTGCAACCAGATAAGAATTATTTTTCAAGATTTCCAGATAACGAGCTAGCTACTGTTAGCGTTAATTTATTAAAAGGATAATATTTAAATGAAAGAAGAAAACACACTAACCACTAGAGATTGGCTAGCAATAGAAAGAACCAAACTTGCAAACGAGCGCACATTTTTAGCGTATTTTAGAACCTTTCTAGTCATTTTAGGCACTGGAATTGCCATTTTAAAACTAGACCTTTTTTCGCAGCTAAAAACCTTTGGTATTGCACTAGTTGCAATTTCTCCTGTAATACTATTAATTGGTATTTTTCGCTTATTTCGAGTAAAACAAACTATAAAGAAGCACTATAAAATACAATAGTAATATGCTGTTTTCAGTTGAAAGATGCCATTAAAAAAGATAAAAACCTTCTTAGCTTAGTTTTTGTATTTTTGCAACTTCTATATAGAAAAACAAAAACCGTTTATGAAAAACATATTATGTATCCTACTCCTTTTACCATTAGTAACTTTCGCACAGAAAATAAAAATAAAAAAAGGCAAACTTCTATTTGATGACACTGCTGTTGCCAATTTTGATTCTAAAGATAAAACATACCATTTCTCTTATTTAAATGGGGATAAAGCTTTTGATGCTATTTTTCATGGCGAAGAAGAATTTAAAATTGAAGGTTTTCAATGGGTAGAAGTTATTAATAACGAAGGTGTGAAAACCGAAATTCCTTTCGAAATTTTAAAAGTATCCTTTAGTGCTAAAAAAATAATGGTTCGTTTACTTTCCGAGAAATACAATCTAATTGATACTAACGGAATTAATAAAGAAAACGTTGCGACTTTCTTTGCAGAAGAAAGAGAATCTTTAAGTGAAAAATACGCTGGTGATATTGCCGATTTAGAAAATAAAGACGCACTTAAAAAGAGCTTAATGCGCAAGTATAATCCTTTTGTAAAAGATGATGGAACCATTTTATTCGGTGGGTTTCAAAGTACAAACATTGTTGGCCATGCGTCGTTTCATGATAATGTATATACCATTACAGATCTTGATCAAATTTCTGTGGCACAAACTAAAAAAACATCAAACACAGATACTTCCGTTCATGTACTAACCTATTCTGGAGATACTTTCACTTACGATTATGGTTCAAGAACCATGATAACGGGTAAATTTTCAAGAAGCTTTTCACAATTATTAGTGGAAGAATTATTACTGAAAGGTTATACCTTTGGCCGACAAGCAAAAGCAAATAAAGCAGCATTACATAAAGCTAAAGTAAAAGTTGCTAAAGAAAATAGCGTGAATCTTTATGGCGTTTCTGGATATGTAATTGATGATGAAGGTGTAAAATATGAAGGAACTATCTATGCCGTATTTGAACAACTAGAATTAAACCCCAACCAAGAAGAACCTAATGTTTATGATGCTACCTCTATAGATAACTACGGGAAAAATGTGAGTGTAAAATACTTAAACGACAAAGGAAGATCTCGTATTAAAAAATTCACAGCAAAAGATAAAGTTTCTTTTTGTGCTATGGATAATGGTGTAGAAAAGTGTTTTTACGGATTAAAAACAAAAGGGAATACCATGAAGAAAATTGCTAATGCTACTAATTTCGGATTCAACAATTCGTATTTCTATCAAGTGGAAGAAACGGTAGATGGTAATATGCTACTAAGCAAACCTGGAGAAAACGGAACCTATGTTTTAAAATTTTCAGATAAGGAAGATGGGTTCATGATTGATAATAGAAATAATGATAAACTATCTAACGCTTTAGCGGAATATATTTCTAACTGTTCTAGCGTTTCGGAAGACATTAAAAACAAAGAGTTTGATCTTTCCGAAAAGGAAAACTTAAAACAAATACTAGAAGAGTATAAAGATTGCGCTAACTAAAAATAGATTTCCACTTTCGTGGTAAGTAAAGATGAAAACAGCTACTGTAAAACAACTTAAAGACGAATTGAAACATAACTCTACCGAAGAGTTAATGGATCTTTGTTTACGTCTATCTCGCTTTAAAAAGGAAAACAAGGAACTACTTACCTATTTACTTTTTGAAGCGCATGATGAAGCTAGTTATATTGAAAACGTAAAACAGGAAATAGACACCCAGTTTGAAACAATAAATACAGATAGCTATTTTTACATTAAAAAGAGTGTTCGTAAAATATTAAGACTCATTAAAAAGTTTAGCCGCTATTCTTTAAAAAAGGAAACCGAAGTAGAACTACTACTCTACTTTTGTCAAAAGCTTAAAGATTTTAAACCATCTATAAAAAGAAACGTTACCCTTACTAATATTTACGACCGACAAATAGCAGCTATAAAAAAGATTATTTATGGCTTGCATGAAGATTTGCAATATGATTATACGATGGCTTTAGAGGATTTGGAAGGATGATTAGATTAAATCATGTTTTTATTCCAATTTAATATCATCTTCCGTTTCAAATTGTCCATCAAAACCAGCAGATATTATTGAAAATCCTTTTTTATTTTTAGTTTTTTTATATTTATAAGATCGATTCCATGCATCTTTTTTCCAATCTTGCATTATAGGATTTTTCCCTATTATTTCATTTAAATCTGTTGGAAATCGACCATAACTTTCTATCCACTTCTCTGTCCATACATTAATTTCAACTAATTCTTTTCTTGTTTTCTCCGGATAAATAGAATTATTTTGATACCTGAAAAACACAAAAGAAGCAATAATAGTAAATAGTAATAAAAAAAGGAAAATTAATGTGCTTGGTTGCAAAAAGTAGCGTTGGAATGGTCTTTTTACTCCATCTTCATTTTCCTTTGCTTTTACCTTTTTACGATGCTTATAATCTTCACGAATAAGTCCGAATTCACCGAGAACCGATAATAATATCTCTAACATTTTGTTACTAGTCTAAAAACAATAAACTTAAAGTTCTATACTATCCCCAATTTCCAACAGCATCAAATCTTTATCTTCATTAAAAAACATTTTTTTTGCAACTTCATGGTCAATTTCTATATAACCAAAAGTATCATAATGATAACCTAAAATTTTATCACATTCCACAAAATCACTAGCAAGAATAGCGTCTGGAATTCCCATGGTAAAATTATCTCCAATAGGTAAAATGGCTAAATCTAATTTGGTTTGTAGCGGAATCAATTTCATATCCATGGTTAACGCAGTATCTCCAGCGATGTATATATTTTTATGCTCTCCTTCTAGAACAAAACCACCTGGTTGTCCGCCATAGCTCCCATCTGGAAAAGAGGAAGTATGAATAGCATTTACGTATTTAAGACTTCCAAATTCAAAATCCCAAGTACCACCAAGATTCATTGGATGCCCTTCTAAACCTAAGTTTTGAAAATGCGTAACAATTTCAAAATTGGAAACAATTACAGCGTCTGTACGTTTCGCAATAGCTTCTACATCTAAAATATGATCTTGATGCGCATGTGTTAATAATATATAATCTGCTTTCAGTGTATCAATATCAATATGTGAAGCTTTCGGGTTTCCAGTTATAAATGGATCTACAAGGATATGTACATCTTCCATTTGAATACCTAAACTAGCATGACCATAAAATGTAATTTTCATAATTATTTTTTAGAAAAGAAAAATACAAAAAAAACTCAGACATATTGTAGAATTTGTCTGAGTTTTTCAATCCCCAAAATTGAAGTTAATACCTTCGTTTTAAAAAAAACTATGTCGCATCAACAAAATAAATATACATATAATTATTTGATTTACAAATAACTAGATGTGAAAATTCGTATTTCAAAAGGATTCTATAAGAAACAGATTACAATAAATGTCCAATAGCTAAAAGAATAGCAAATAAAAATGTGGTTAGTGCTAATTTTTTCAATTCTGGGTCTAAAGCAACAGGCTCAGTATTATTTTTTACTGTTTTTAGATGTATAAATAAAGGAATATACGCGATTAAGAATAAAAAATTAAATATCGAATTATAATAAAGAATACCATACAAAAAGGATAAAGCTATTGCCGAAATGATTAAAAAGTAATGATACTTCTTGGCTTTAGCACTACCTAGTTTAACAACCAGCGTGTTTTTTTCTGCCTTTCTATCCGATTCAATATCTCTCATATTGTTAAGGTTTAGTACTGCAGCACTTAATAAACCTAAAGTACAAGCGGGTAAAAAAGTAACATGATCTATTTGTTTACTATACAAAACATAACTACCTATTACACTTACCAAACCAAAAAATAGAAACACAAAAATATCTCCTAAACCTCTATAACCATAAGCATTACTTCCCATGGTATATTTTATGGCAGCATAAATAGAAAGCAATCCTATAACAAAAAAGATTAGGGCATACAATAAATGTTTTGATCCAAAAGCAGAATAAATTAAGCCAAAGGACAAAATAATACATATAAGAATATTCTTTTTTATGACTTCCAGCATTTGTTCCGCAGAGATATTTCCACTTTGCAAAGCACGCTCCGGACCAATTCGATCTTCATTATCGGTTCCTTTTACACCATCACCATAATCATTAGCAAAATTAGAAAGCACTTGAAGACTAATGGTTGTTAATATAGCCAAAATAAAAATTTGCCAATCAAAAAAACCATTATATGCAGCTAAAGAGGAACCAACAATAATTCCGGAAACAGAAAGCGGTAAGGTTCTTAATCTTGCGGCTTGTATCCAATATTTAAGTTTACTCATAAATTATGGAATCCATTTTTTCGGAAAGTTTGGCTTACGTTTTTCTAGAAAAGCATCACGACCTTCTTTAGCTTCGTCTGTCATATATGCTAGACGTGTAGCTTCACCCGCAAATACTTGCTGACCAACCATACCATCGTCTGTTAAATTCATCGCGAACTTTAACATTTTAATAGATGTTGGCGATTTTTCCAATATTTCTTGTGCCCATTCAAAAGCAGTATCTTCTAAGTCGTTATGTGGAATCACGGCATTTACCATTCCCATTTCATACGCTTCTTGTGCAGAATAATTTCTTCCTAAGAAAAAGATTTCACGTGCTCTTTTTTGCCCAACCATTTTAGCTAAATAAGCCGAACCATAACCACCATCAAAACTAGTTACATCTGCATCGGTTTGTTTAAAAATGGCGTGTTCTTTACTAGCAAGCGTTAAATCGCAAACCACATGTAAACTATGTCCGCCACCAACAGCCCAACCAGGAACTACTGCAATTACAGCTTTTGGCATAAAGCGTATTAATCGTTGTACTTCTAAAATATTTAGTCTGTGGTAACCATCTTCTCCAACATACCCTTGATGACCTCTTGCTTTTTGGTCTCCTCCTGAGCAAAAGCTCCAGATACCATCTTTGGTTGAAGGACCTTCAGCAGATAATAAAACCACACCAATACTTGTATCTTCTCCTGCATCATAAAATGCATCATACAATTCTTTTGTCGTTTTTGGTCTAAATGCGTTTCTTATATCTGGTCTGTTAAAAGCTATTCTTGCAACACCATTACATTTTTTGTAAGTAATGTCTTCATACTCTTTAGCGGTTTTCCAATCTATTTGACTCATGTTCTCTTATTAGACTGTAAAAATACATTTTTTTTATTATTTACGTCACTGCATGAAAACATACATTTCAACAACTTTAATACAGCACAAAAACAACTATAAAACAACACTTTATATTTTACCAAACATTTAATTAGTTGTAATTTCTTACAAAAATCATGTGTTTTAACTGATTTTTTATCCGTTTCATCGTGTTTATTGAAAAACAATTTTAAAACACTGATAATAAGACGTGTAGAATATAATTTTGTATCACATTAATAACCGCTATGAAATTAATTGATTCAAAATTTGCTCCATCTGTAGAAGGCATAAATGTCACCAGATTTGGTGTTATTTATTTTTTCAAAGACTTTGTCGTCACCGAAATTAATGAAGGTGTGGTATATGGGACGGAAACTTCTGAAGAATTAACCAGATTAATTTTGGAACAGTATGCAACAAAAACCAATATTCATGTAATATCTAATAGAATAAATAATTATTCTGTAGAACCTACGTATTGGTTTGATTTTTATAAAAATGAACATGCAGATGCCTTAAAAAGTGTTTCTTTTGTTTACTATAATGAATTGGCTTATTCTAACGCAAAATTAGAACAAACCTTTATTAATTGTAAAACCGAATGCTTTAAAAGCTTGCAAGAAGCGATAAATAATTTTTCAAAAATAACGAATAAAAGGACTGCTTAAATAAAGTAGATTAAAAATTCCCTAAACACATTAGTAGCACCTAAAAACTAATTTAATCTACTTTTAGCTTCCTTTACTTTTTTGCCCCAAATCTTCTTACCTACATTATCGATAAAACAAACACTTCATCGAACTGTTTAATTATCAGCGTTCTAAACATTAAAACTTATTTTAATAACTCTAAATTTATTCTATAAAACGCTATTTTATGAGAATTAAAGATACAGATTTAAAACATTATATAGAATCCACACATATTTCTGAATATGGAAAATATTACTTTTTTGAAGATTTTATTATTTCAGAAATACATGAAGGTGTTATATATAATTGGGAAGCTTCGCAAGATATCATAGAAGCTGCAGAACAATATTATGGCAAAAATCTACCCATCTGCTACATATCTAATCGTGTAAATAAATATTCTGTAAACCCAATAGATTGGTTTAAATTCTTTAAATCGGAAAGAAATTTAAACGGATATGCTATTGTTTCTTATTCTGAAAATGGATGGATAAATGCCATGATTGAAAAATTCTTCTTTGCTTCGAAAATGGAGCGTTTCAAAAATATAGAGCACGCTATTCTTTGGGCTAAAAATGTGAATTTAGATTTAAAAAACAAAAACCATTTAAACAATAATCTTATTTCTTTTTAGTATAAACAAACTAAAACGAAACTAGTTTACAAGATGAATACCATCTTCTTTAATTTCTATAAGCTTTTGTTTGTATAAAGTTCCTACCGCTTTTTTAAAGCTTTTTTTGCTCATTTGAAGCACATCTTTAATCACTTCTGGTTTCGACTTATCTGTAAGATTTAAAAAACCATTATTATCTTGTAAATGCCCCATTATTATTTCTGCATTTGGCTCGATATTTCTATAACCAACTTGCCCTAAAATAATATCTATTTTGTTCCCTGGACGAATTTTCTTTACAATCCCTTTTAACTTATCTCCAACACTAATATCTTGAAAAATATTATCGGTATAAATTAAACCAGAGTGTACTTTATTAATAATTACATTCCATCCAATATCACTTTTATGAGAAGCTATTAAATCTACTTCATCATATTCTGCAACCGTTAAATCTTTATTATCTAAAAACTGATTAGTTTTACTAGACGCTACTAACCTATTGGTTTCTTCATCTAAATAACAATACACTAAATACCAACCACCTTTTACCATGTCATAGGCTTGTTCTTTAAAAGGACAGAATAATTCTTTTACCATTCCCCAATCTAGAAAAGCACCATGTTTTGTTTTTTCATTACAGCGTAATAAAGCAAATTCATTTCGTTGTATATATGGTTTATCTGTAACAGCAACTAAACGTTCTTGATTATCTAAATAGATAAATACTTCTAGTTTGTCCCAAATTTTAAATTCATTTGGCACGTATCTATTTGGTAGTAAAACTTCATTGTCATCTTCATCACTCAAGAATAATCCTGGTTCTGTTTCACGTATAATAGTAAGCGTATTGTATTCTCCTAAATGTATCATGGTGCAAAAGTAAGGATATTAAAATTTAAAAATGATATTTTTTAAAAACGAAATTACTAGAAAGTAAAAAAGCGCTAC
Source organism: Lacinutrix sp. WUR7 (assembly GCF_016864015.1). Taxonomy (NCBI): domain Bacteria; kingdom Pseudomonadati; phylum Bacteroidota; class Flavobacteriia; order Flavobacteriales; family Flavobacteriaceae; genus Lacinutrix; species Lacinutrix sp. WUR7. The sequence goes on from NZ_CP045067.1 coordinate 3,719,646, forward strand.
ATTAAAGTAGCGCTTCGTTTTATTTAGTAAAAAAAATCTATTTGTAAACAGACTCTTTTTTAAAATGCTGTGTTAATAAGTAATATACAACTGCTCTGTACTTACTTCTATTCGATTTGCCATATTTTTCCATTACAGAGTCAATCGCTTTATCTAAATCTGCGCTATCTGCTAAACCTAATTTTTTAATTAAAAAATTATTTTTAACGGTTGCAAGTTCCGATGCATCAGATCCAGAAACGGTTGCTGCATCTGCATTGTAAATAGATGGTCCACAACCAATAGTCACTTTAGTTAACAAATCCATATCTGGAGTTACACCAATTTTATCTTTTAAATCTGCTGCGTACTTTACAATTAAATCATCTCTTTTACTCATGTTATTCTATTTTTTTAGTTACTGATTGTTTTAAGTATCTTAAAGATAAGGAATTTACGCATTTTCTAACAATAATAAATTCTTAAATACTTCAATCTACCGACAAAACATCAAAATAAACCGACTAACTACCGTAAAGCTTTAAAATAGTTCAATAATATGGTGTCGTTAACTGTACTTGGTGTAAAAACTTCTAAAATTTTAGGTGTATTTGTTTCTATATAAAATGAGGATAGAACGGCTAGTAATTCCTCTTCATTAGTTGCACTTTCATAAGTAAAACCATACATATCACTTAAATGCTTTGCGGATAATTGGTGTTTGGTTTCAAAAAAAGTATCAAAATTTTCAGAATTTTTATCTCCTGGTAGAATTCTAAAAATCCCACCTCCTTGATTATTAATAACAATAATTCTAAAATGATTAGGAATGTAATTATTCCAAAGCGCATTACTATCGTAAAAGAAACTTAAATCTCCAGTAATAAATACAGTCTGCTTAGTATTGGCAACGGCACAACCAACTGCGGTACTTGTACTTCCATCGATTCCGCTAGTACCCCGATTACAAAAAACTTCTAACGTTTTATTTATTCGAAACAGTTGCGCGTATCTAATGGTAGAACTATTACTCAATTGCAAAACAGTGTGATCAGGAATCGATTTTAAGATCGATTTAAACGCTTTTAAATCGGAAAACGATATATTCTCAAAATAAGCAGCATGCTTCTTTTTTCTGTCTTTCTTTATAGCTGTCCAAAAGTCTTGATAATTGCTTTTAGTAAGATGGGTTACTTCTTGTAAAAACTGGGCAAAAAACTGATTTGGCGTTCTTTTTATATGCTGCTCCAAACAGAAAAAAGTATCGTTAGCCTTTTCTGTTCCAATATGCCAATGTTGTTTCGGTTTGTATTTTCTTAAAAAAGCTTTAATTTTTTTTGATACAATTAATCCGCCAAAAGTTACAAGAATATCTGGTTGTAAAGCTTTAAATTCTTCTTCGTTTAAAGGCGCTATTATTTTATCTATACTATTCAAAAAATGAGGATGATGGATATTAGAAGTCGTTTCGGTAAAAACAATCACACTTTCGTCTTCAGCAAGTTCATCTAACCATTTTTGATCGATGCTATTGGGTTTATTTACACCAACAACAACCATTTTCTTTTTAGCAGCATACCAATCGGATACTAAATTAGACAACTGCAGTTCTTCTATTTTATTGACTTTCTTAGTGACCTCTACTACCTTAGGATTTACAGTTAAAGCATCCACGGTTTCATACAAAGGCTCATCAAAGGGAATATTAATATGAACAGGACCATTCTTATGTATTGCAATATTTAAAGCTTCATTGATTTCTGCTTCGTTTTGTGATTGTATATTTTGCTGAAGACCTAATAGTTTTTCTAACTTGTTTTCAATATTCTTAAATATTGGTAATTCTTCATTTTGCACAAAGCTATTTTCTTCCTTTATATCTTGTTTTAAATTCGCGGAATACAATATGTGGTTTTCATATACATTTTCTTGATTAATGGTTTGTCCGTCACCAATTCCTATTAAATATTTTGGTCTATCTGCAGATAAAACTACTAGAGGAATATTGCTATAAAAAGCCTCTGCAATTGCAGGATAATAATTTAATAATGCACTACCCGAAGAGCAAACTACGGCAACCGGTTTTTGTATTTGTTGGGCAATACCTAATGCGAAAAATGCAGCACAACGCTCGTCTACAATACTGTAACAAGTAAAATAGTCATCGTTTGTAAAACCTATGGTTAAAGGTGCATTTCTACTTCCTGGAGAAATAACAATATGGTTTATATGCTTTGCTTTACAAAGCTGAATAATGGTTTGTGCTAAAGGGATTTTTGGGTGTTTCATGCGTACTTCCCATGAAAATGGGAATCTTTTTAAATTACGAAAAAGCGATATACAAATGTAAGTTTTTGCTACTAATACCCGATAATATTTTGGTTTTAAATTTTATAATAACAGCCAAAAAGTTAATGTAAATTCTTGATTTGTTTACAAAACGGCTTTCATGGTTTCCGTTTTATTAACGGTTTCCTCCCATTCCTTTTCTGCAATAGAGTCTTTAGTAATTCCGCCACCAACATAGATACTTGCTTTCACATCTGTTAACTGCATACAACGTAAATTCACATACAAGTTAGATACCGTTTTAATGGCTGCATATGCGTTATTTTCTACATTTCTGCGGTTGGTATTTCGTGATGTTTTTTCTTTACTATTAATTTCGCCTAAAAAACCGGTATAAAACTCACGGTCATAGTTTTCGTTTTCCAGAATAAACTGTTTTGCGATCGTTTTTGGTAATCCGCAAACAGCTGGCGTTGGGTGTAATGCTTTTACAACTTCCATTAAATCCGAATTTAAAACACCCGAAACTTTAGTGCTTAAATGCAGTAAACTTCCTGCCTTTATGGTTTTAGTAGCTGCAACTACAATATTACTTACTGAAGATTCTAAACTAGCAATTAAATAATCGGTTACTAATTGTTGTTCTTCGGTTTCTTTAGCTTTCCAATCCGGATTATCATCTCCTTGATACGCTTGTGTTCCTGCCAAAGCCATGGTTGTAAACCGATTTCCTGTAATACTTAATAAAGTTTCCGGAGTTGCACCAAGCCATAAACCTATTTTTGGATGGTACCAACAATACACAAAAGCGGTAGAGTATTTTACTAATAAGCGTTCAAAAAGGGCCATAGGATTACTTTCGGTAAGCCTAACTTCTTCTTTTCTGGATACGACTACTTTTTTCAATCTCCCTTCAACTATACCATTTATAGCTTTGGTTACTAGATTAATATGAAAATCCTTCGCATCGTTTAATACGTTTTCACTTTCCTGTTGCACTTCTTTTTTGTCTCGTGTATTTTGTTCTGTAACTTCGGAAATAGCAAAGGAAGATTCTAAGGTTTCCGATACTGAAAAAGGCATCAATACCGTTTGTTTTTCTGCGTTAAAAGGAGCAAAAACAAAACCACTTTCGGTTAGATCTTTAGAGGTATAAACGATATCGTCATCTTGAAAAACTCCTTTTATAACGGAAGCATTCGGTTTACGATACAGTACAAAAGGCAAAGCATCGTCAAAATGATTCTGGGCAATTTCTAAGAATTCGGAGGTTTGCATGAATAAGATCTATTTGATTTCCGTGAAAACGGAAACCTATTTCTTTTTAGGTAAGGAGATGGTAGATAATCTACAAATAGACACCAAATTATCGTGGTCATCTGTAATTCTAATATCTAACAATTGTGTGGTTCTTCCTTTATGTAAAAAAGTAGCTTTTGCATATACAAAACCTTCGGTAACACTTTTTAAATGGTTTGCGGTAATCTCTAAACCACGAACAAATTTGTTTTCGGTATCTATAAATAAATGCGAAGCAAAACTACCTACGCTTTCTGCTAAAGCTGCAGTTGCTCCACCATGTAAAACGCCGTCTGGTTGGTACACTCTAGAATCTACAGGCATTCTGGCTACTAAAAAATCTTCGCCATAGTCTACCATTTCTATGTTTAGCGTTTCCATTAAGGTGTTTTTACTAGCAGCATTTGCTTTTGCTAACATGCTTTCTTTAGATATTTGCATATAAATAATGTATTTTTATTGTCGGATTGTAAAAGTACAAAATGAATTTAGAAGAAAAAGAAATTTCATACACAACTACCAATAGTTATGCTACTTTAAATACACTAACCGACAAAACTAAAAATGTTTGGTTTGTTTGTCACGGAATGGGGTATTTAAGTAGATATTTTTTAAGGTATTTTGACGGATTGAATAAAGACGAAAATTATATTATTGCGCCACAAGCACAGAGTAAATATTATAGTTCTCCAAAATTTAAGCATGTTGGAGCAAGTTGGTTAACCAAAGAGAACACAGATAAGGAAACCGAAAACGTCATGCGTAATTTGGATGCTGTTTTAACTGCGGAAGCGTTACCAAAAAATATAAACCTCATCGTTTTAGGATACTCACAAGGTGTTAGTATTGCTTCCCGATTTGTTGCCAGACGAAAACTAGTCTGCACACAATTGGTTTTACATTCTGGAGGATTACCAAAAGAATTGAAAGCAGAAGACTTTGCATTTTCAAAGGCAAAAGTATCTATGATTTATGGTACCGAAGACGAGTATTTAAACGAAGAACGCATTACTCACGAAACTACTAGAGCAAAAGAATTATTTGGTGACCGTTTGCAAATTATTCCTTTTGAGGGAAAACATGCGGTGAATGTAGCGTTGATAAATGGATTGGTTTAAAAACACCCCTAAGGTCCCCTCGAGGGGACAATTTGAAAATTAAATAATATCGTTTAATTAAAAAAGATTCCCACTTTCGTGGGAAATGAATATGAAAATACTGCAACTAGAAAACGAATACGTAAAACTCACGCTTTTAGATGGTAGTAATTACAAGCATCTTTCTAAAATTGCAGAAGAGAAAGGTTTAATCTTCTACTCTCCTAGCGCTATTTCTCCTCCTGAAAAACTAAAAGAATATGTGCAACATGCTGTAGATAGCTATACTAAGCAAACGGCAATTCCTTTTATTATTTATGATAAGAAAAAACAAGCCTATGCAGGATGTACAAGGTTTGGCTTAATAAACTACAAAAACAAAGTAGTACATATTGGTTGGACTTGGATTGGAAAAGATTTTCAAGGTTCTGGATTAAACAAACAAATGAAATTTTTAATGCTTCAATATGCTTTTGAAGTATTACAATTTGATAAGGTAGAATTTCGAATCGATGAACGAAACATAAAATCTAGAAAAGCGGTAGAAAAAATTGGCGGAACGCTAGAAGGTCTTTTACGAAAAGACACTTTAATGTTAGACGGTTTTAAACGTAGTACTTGTTGTTATGGTGTTTTAAAAGAAGAATGGCCAGAAATAAAATCTGGAGTTTTTCAAGGATTTGTTTGAAGTTAAAACGTTTTAACATCTATATCAGAAGCTATTTACTACTTTTTTTCTTTGTTTATATTTTCTTTTCGCCATAATTAATCGGTATCTCAAATCGTCATAAAACAGGCTTGTTAATAAAATTACTGCGCCAATAATCAGTGTATTTAATTTTAAACCCAGTCTGGAGTAAAAAAACCCGCCTACTAATCCGCCAAGAAAAAAGAAGCAAATAATATAAACCCGTAGTTTTATTGTCTCTTTAATTTTTTCTCTTTTTAGATGCGTTTTAGGAAAAAATAGTTGTGATAATTCAATTCCTAAATCGGTGAACAATCCTGTAAGATGTGTTGTTCTAACTACTGCATTTGAAATTTTTGTAACTAACGAATTTTGAAGTCCCATTGCAAAGAGTAACATACAAACAATTAAGTCTGGATATTTTATTTCTCCCGCATCACTTAGGACAGCAATCGATAATAAAACAAAGCTTTCCATTATTGTTGGTAAAACAAAAACATTCAGTTTTTTATTTCCTTTGAATTTTTCAATTAGGAAACTGGACAGAAAAGAACCAAAGAGAAAAGAAAAAATATAAAGGAAATAAATGGTTCCTTTCCAAACCTCAAAATTGGCAACATCTCTAATAAAAAGAGCAAAATGTCCTGTTACATTTGTGGTCAATTGGCTAAAAGCTAAAAACCCTGTAACATTCACAATTCCTGCAACCAAGGATAAAATTGTGGCAATTCGCAAATTATGTTTTATTGTTCTGCTTTTACCTTGATGTCTAAACATTTTATTTTCATTTATTTCGATTTTTCAAATTGCATATAACGAACAAATAAGAAGATTTGAGTCCGTATTAATGACTTATATTAGAAGTTAAACGAAGTTAGAAGAAATAATTGATAATGCCAAGTTGCTATCCAACAAAAACACCTTGAAAATATCCAAGGTGCTTTGTTTCGTATTATTTAACTCAAAGTGTTTTTAATACCTCTATAATTTCTGAAATAGAGGCTCTTTTGTCATTTCATTACTTATAATTTATCTTTATAACTATTGAGTTAAATCCTTATTTTTCGCGTTCTTATTTTGATGGCTTTTTTCGTTTTTACTTTAGCAACTGTAATTCCTCTCGTTTCCTTTCATCGGTACGTTTTTTTTGATTCCAATATGGTTCTTTCAAACTTACTTTCAATTTAGCTTCCGTTATTAGGCCGTCTCCATCACCTTCTGTCCAGGATAGTATTTTATATGGAAATCTATTTTCTACATCAATAGATAATTTCCTATCATAATTTAAATAGGCTATATTATAGTGAATTATGGAGTCAGACTCTGTCTTACTAATTTCTGCTTTGGCAGGTTTTAATTCCTGATAAGCAAAACGACTGTATATGGTAGAAAAAATCATATCCACTTCTCCTAAAGGTAATTGTCCTTTATTTATACGAATACGCGTCAGAAGTTCATCCTCTAAAAGTGCTACAGGTATATCTTTCTGCTCATCTCCATCTGCTTCAAAGTAAGAGAACTGTTTAAAATCATACACATCCTCTTTAAGATTTAGTTGTGTGAATGTATGTCCGCACCATTCTTGAATACTCGTATTTAATTTTAAAGTATGTGGATAATTTTCAGCGTCCACCGGAGTAAACGTAGAAGTAACTATCGAGTAATCATAGATTCCAGTTGTGAATTTTCTAACCTGATTCAATTTTAAAACAGAAACATTATCTATTCCTGCTTCTTGAGGATTATCTAATTTTACTTGTTTGCTTAATGAGAATGGTTCTGTTACAAATACGAGTACCACTTCGCCTTCGCGAATTTCACCATAACGAGATTGTTTCAAAGCATAGCTATTCAGTTCTGCTGTACCCGAGTACCAATAATCATTAAATGCAGCTCCTAAATCGACTACACTTTTTTCCTTTTCAGAAGAGGTTTGGTTGTTAGATATATTCGAATCCTTTTTACAAGAAAGAAAAAAGAAGATCCCTAGAATGCAAAATATTTTTAATGGTTGTATCATTTTTTTAATGGGTTATATGAATAGTTGTGCCTAGTTATTTATTCTTCGTTCGAATTTAATCTTTCTAACGCCATGATCGGTGTCCCATTGTTTAACTTCTTTGAAATCAAATTTCTTATACAATGCAGTCGCTGGTCCGTTATCTAATCCTGTTTCCACAACAAAAAGATCCGAATCGTAGTTATTAAAAACGAATTCCATTAATTTTCTTGCTACTCCTTGCCTGAAAAAACGCGGAGCCACAACCAAACTATTAATATGTGTAAAGGTATTGTTATGTGTTATTTCTACAACGCCAGCAAGTTCTTCATTTTTTAAGTATCCAAAAAATGCTGTTTCGCTATTAACGTAACTTTCAAGAGGTCTTTTTAAAGGAGGAAAATCTACAGCTTTTAATAACTCCGCCTCTATCTTATACGATAATTGAAAAACGGAACGTATTTTTTCAGAAACTCTTAGGTTCTTATTGTGGAGTCTTTCAATCATATTTTTAATCGTTTATTTTATTTGGACGATAGCTTTCCGTTTTAAGGATTCCTATCTAGAAGTTAAACGAAGTTAGCTGAAAAACTTGATAATATCAAGTTGCTATCCAACAAAAAAACTATCTAAAAAGTTAGTATGGCATGTCATCTTGCACCTATCCGAAAAATCTTGTAATTAAATATTTAGATTTCTCTTCTTTGATCAAAATGACAAAACAATTCCTTTTTAGATAGTTCTTATTTTATCTTAGATTTTCGTTTTTTTTTACATTTTCTTCCCCGTCATTTCTCTTCCTCCTTGTAAAAGAGTGACGCTTTCTATTTCTCCAGCAGCATTTTTATTAAAGGTTAATTGTGCTGCAACAACTTTTAAATAAAACACGTTATCCGATTTTGCAAAAATATCAAATACTGGTTGTCCGGTTGCTTGTGTTTTTAGTTGGTTTCCTTCCTTAAAAATTTCGATTACAAATTCTGGCATTAATTGGTATTTACCAACATAGCTTTGTAGCATTTCGTCTGCTACAATAACTTCCTGTACTAAACCTGAAATATCTTCTCCTAGTTTCTTTAAAAAATCAATTCCGTTTTGGTTATTCGGATTTAGTTCTACGGACTTCTTATAATTTACAATTGCTTGTTCGTTGTTTCCTTGTGTCATTAAACCTTCAGCATAACTATCATATGCATTTGATGAATTTGGATATGCATCTACAATAAGTTTAAAAATGCTTACTGCTTCGTCTACTTTTTCCGCTTGTAATAATTTATAGCCAATGCTATTCATATCACTTTCTTTTACCTCATAATCACTTAAAGATTTAATACTATTATAATACGTTAAAGCCGCTTCAATTCCGTTAGATTCTATTTTTTCGTATACGGCATTCGCTACAGATTTTTTAGGAAAGCTGTAAGACTCATTATACATAATACCACGAATTGCTTTTGCCATTTCATTAAGAGGAGCGCCTCCGGTATTGTTTAATAATACGATTAATGATTTGTCTTTTGGAGCTCTAGTAATTAAGGTATTAAAACCGTTAATTCCGCCACCATGACTAATCGTTTCTACTTTTGTATCTGTATCCCCAATAGGTTCGCTACCAATAGTCCAACCATAGCCATAATGACCACTCCATGCTTTTATATGTTCGCCAAAAAACAATTTCATAGATTCTTTAGAAAGTAGTTTGTTCGTATATAAAGCTTGATCCCAAAGGTATAAATCTTCTGCTGTAGCATATAAAGATCCCGCGGCATAAGGAATAGACATATCTAAATAACTTGCATTTACAAAATCGCCTCCTTGTTTTTCGTATCCGGTTGCTCTATTTTTTAAAATAGTTTCATGATGATCAAACCCAGAATCCTTCATATTTAAAGGAATCAAAATATTTTCTTGTAACATTTCCTCATAGGTTTTTTCTGAAATTTTTTCAATTAAAACACCTAAAAGGAAATAGCCAGAATTACTATAACTAAATTTTTCACCAGGAGAGAAATCTAATTCCATCTCCGAAAATTCATTTACAAATGCTGCAGGTGTATACGGATTTCTACTTTTATCTTTAAAAAAGTTTGGAAAAGAAGTGTAATTAGGAATTCCCGAAGTATGCGTTAATAAATGATGTGTTGTAATGATATCTCCAGTGGCTTTAGGATAGTCTGGAAGATACGTTATTATTGGAGCTTGTAAGTCTATTTTACCTTGTTCTGCCAATTGAAGAATTAGCATTCCAGTAAATTGTTTGGATATAGAACCTAATCGGTGTTTTGTGTTTGGTGCATTAGGAATACCCCATTCCATATTGGCAAATCCAAAGCCTTTTTTATAAATAACTTTACCGCTTTCGGCGATTAAAACAGAACCATTAAAGGTTTTGTATGCGGTATACGTGTCAATGAGTTTAGTGATTTGCGCTTCTCTTACTTGTCCAAAAGTAAGGTTCATAAAAAATAAGCATGCAAATAAGATTAAAACATGGGTTTTGCTCACATGCCTTTTTGATTGTTGTTCCATAATATTATTTTTGATTGATTAATGAATACTATTCCACGGAATAGATTTCATATAAGACGACTTCACGTGTCCATAAGTTACAATAAAAAGGAAACTTCTTTTAAAAGAACAAGATTAGCCCATTAAAAGTCAAGTATTTACTAATGAAGTTTAAAATTAGTTTTTAGAAGCAATAATTACACTTTCTTTTTTTAAAAACCCTAGGACATTTTTCGCATCTTCTTCATAATCTAAAACATCGATTTTAAAACCTGCTTCTTGCAAACGATTTGATAAACCAGATACCGAATAAATTCTTAAATGATCTTCTTGTCCGAAATATTTTAAACGATCTGCTTCTGTTACAATAGTATTGTCTTCGTAGTTATCACCTTCTTTAAAAGGTGTTTGCACATAACAAACTCCATTAGGTTTTAGTATTCTATATAACTCTTGCATTGCTTTTCTGTCTTGAGCAACATGCTCTAATACATGATAACAAATAATAACATCATAATAATTATCTGGTTCATCAATTGCTTCAATATTAAGCTTTTTCATGGCTTGAAATTCGCCTAAATAATCGGTTGTTATATATTCTTTTGTATTTGCTTTTTGTATTTGCTCCTTTAAACTATGCGAAGGTGAAAAATGCAGTACCTTCTTATTCTTTAAGGTATCTTTAATTAAGGTCCAGAGTCTTCTATTTCTAGAAATACTTCCGCATTTAGGACAAATGCTTCCAAAGTTTTCTGTAACAACAAATTTAGAAAGCTTAAAACCACAAAGATTACATTGATAGGTACCCCCTTTATAAAAGAAGGCAATACAGCTTCTAAGTAAAGTTTCGTTTTTATTTAGAAACCCACTTGGCATAAAGCCTTTAATTATTTTCTTGAGGGATTGATACATTACGTGATTTTATTATTGCTGCGAAGGTAACTTTTAAGGCTTAATTATAAAAACAAAAAAACAAACCAAATTAATTCTTATATTTATGACTTTAATAATTCAAACATTAAAACATAAAAAAAACTACTCTTAAAGTTTTGGCTATAATGTGTTTTGCTCTTACCTACAAACATTAAACCAAAATGCCATGTGGCCTAACGGGGCTTGGTCTGTAACTGGAACGTATAACTCTGACCCATTAGCATTTGAAGCAAATCCTACTGTGGATGCTAATTTTGCTTTCGATGATGACGATGCTGGAAATGGAAGTGATGATGATATCGCTGCAGAATCCCCTATCATCGATTTAACCGCTGCTCATGGAGCTACAGAAACATGGGTTACCATTTCTGCTGACTTTGTTTACAATAATAACAATGACGATATTTTGCAATTTGAATATTGGGATGCAGATGCAGCATCATGGAACATAATTGGTACTCCAATTAATGCCGATACAGCAGGAGCTCCTCAAGACAATTTCTGTTCAGGAACAGCAGAAGCATATACAACAGATGTGCTAAACATTGTATCTTTTACTGCAACACAATTATCAGGATTTAGATATAGAATCTATTTTGATGATACATTAGGTGGTGCTGGTTATGAATGGGGATTCTGTTTCCAATCACCAACAATTACTTCTGAAACACCACCTGCTTGTCCAGATCCTATAACATTAACAGCATTTAATATAGACGGTTTTTCAGCAGATTTAGCATGGACAGAAAATGGAAGTGCTACACTATGGAATATTGAATTAGTAGATATTACTGCTGCTGGAACTCCGACCAGAACGCCAACAGCTTCTGGAATTGCAAATCCATACAATATAACAGGATTGACAGTTTCTAATGATTACGAATATTATGTGCAAGCGGATTGTGCTGTAGATGGAACGTCGGAATAGACAGGACCTTTTTAGCTTTGCTACACCTTATGTAGCTGTTGCTCCAGATTGTTCTAACGGAATATTCCTAGATTCAGGTGGAATGAGTGCTGATTATTCGAATAGCGAAACTATTACTTATACTTTAATGCCATATATGCCAGGAAATGCTGTTTCTGTAAACTTTACAGCGTTTAGTACTGAAAATATTGGCGCTACGGCATGTTATGATGGGTTAACAATTCATAATGGTGCGGATGCTTCTGCTCCAACAATGGACCTTCCAGGAGGAGGCACTATTTGGTGTTGGGATGAAGATGATACTGTACCAGGTGGTACAGGTGACTTAGAAGGTATGACTATTACCTCTACGGATGCTTCAGGAGCCTTAACATTTGTATTTACTTCAGATGGATCTGCAACTAGAGAAGGATGGGAAGCTATAGTAACTTGTGCAACATTATCTACTGCAGATTTTGATAATAGTTTAGCATTTACTTATTATCCAAACCCAGTAAATGATAATTTAGTTATTAAAGCACAAAAAGATATTGAAAGTATATCTGTTTATAATATGTTAGGTCAAGAACTACAACGTTCTACTCCTAATAGTATTAATGCAGATGTACATATGTCTTCTTTACAAACTGGAGCTTACTTTGTTAAAATAACTATTGGTAACGCTACAGAAACAATAAGAGTTATTAAAAAATAATTCTTATTTTATAATACGTAAAAAAAGGCTATCCTTAAAAAGGCAGTCTTTTTTATGCGAAATTACATAGTAATATCTTGGTCATTAAAAGACTAAAAAAACGCAACCAAATTAATGGTTGCGTTTTTCTTTATATATAATTCTAAATTATATTTTCGATACTGTTATACCTTCTGAGTTCGTATTTGCGTTTCATTTAATAATACAATATCCTGGACTAAAGTTATATGAATCAATCGTTGCATTTAAGGTGCTAGGCATGCTATTTAATACTTGTTCTCCTAATGTATTACAGTAACACTTTTCATTTGTTTTTTTAGCATATATGCTTAAATGATTCAAAAAAAAATCTGCCATAAAAACATTTAAATATTTTTCAATAAAAAAACGCAACCAAATTAATGGTTGCGTTTTTAATATATTTAAAAAGCTTTAAAAAGATACTCACCTGCGTGAGCATAAGCGATTCGCACAATTTTTATTTATAAAAATTGGCTCTCTGCTTACTTAACTTCTTCGAAGTCTACATCTTCAACGTCACTTCCTTCCGTTGCGTCTGCTCCAGCATTTGCATCAGGACCAGCATCTGTTCCTCCTTGTGCATCTGCTTGTGCTTTGTACATTTCTTCACTAGCAACTTTCCAAGCTTCGTTTAAAGTATCTAAAGCTGGAGAGATTACCGCTACATCTTTAGTTTCGTATGCTTTTTTAAGTTCTTCTAAAGCTGCTTCCACTGGTGCTTTTTTATCATCTGATATTTTATCACCAAATTCTTTCAATTGTTTTTCCGTTTGGAAAATCATTGAATCCGCTTCATTTAATTTTTGAGCGTTTTCTGCTGCTTTAGCATCTGCTTCTGCATTTTCTTCTGCATCCGCTTTCATTTTTTTGATTTCTTCTTCTGTTAATCCAGAAGATGCTTCAATACGAATATCTTGTGTCTTACCAGTAGCTTTATCTCCTGCAGAAACTTTGATAATTCCGTTTGCATCAATATCGAAAGTTACTTCAATTTGAGGAGTACCACGTTGTGCTGGTGGAATTCCGTCTAAATGAAAACGTCCAATTGTTTTATTATCTGCAGCCATAGAACGTTCTCCTTGTAAAACATGGATTTCTACAGATGGTTGATTATCTGCTGCTGTAGAGAATACTTGACTCTTTTTTGTTGGAATTGTTGTATTTGCTTCAATAAGTTTTGTCATTACATTACCCATTGTTTCAATACCAAGAGATAAAGGTGTTACATCTAAAAGTAATACATCTTTAACATCTCCAGATAAAACTCCACCTTGAATTCCTGCTCCTAAAGAAACAACCTCATCAGGATTTACACCTTTACTTGGTGCTTTTCCGAAGAATTTCTCAACTGCTTCTACAACTGCTGGAATACGTGTTGATCCACCAACAAGAATAACTTCATCGATATCAGATTTAGATAAACCTGCTGCTTTTAAGGCCGTTTGACAAGGCTCGATAGTACGTTTTACTAAATCGTCAATTAATTGCTCAAATTTAGCTCTTGTTAAAGTACGTACTAAGTGTTTTGGTCCACTTGCTGTAGCAGTAACGTAAGGTAAATTAATCTCTGTTTGTGCAGAAGATGATAATTCAATTTTTGCTTTTTCTGCAGCTTCTTTAATACGTTGTAAAGCCATTGGGTCTTTACGTAAATCAATACCTTCTTCTTTGTTAAACTCATCTGCTAACCAGTCGATAATTTTTTGATCTACATCATCTCCACCTAAATGCGTATCTCCATCTGTAGAAAGCACTTCAAATACACCATCTCCTAATTCTAAGATAGATACATCATGTGTTCCTCCACCAAAATCAAATACTACTATTTTTTGGTCAGTTCCTTTTTTGTCCATACCATAAGCTAAAGCTGCTGCTGTTGGCTCGTTGATAATACGACGTACTTTTAAACCTGCAATTTCACCAGCTTCTTTAGTTGCTTGACGTTGTGCATCGTTAAAATATGCAGGAACAGTAATTACTGCTTCACTTACAGAAGTACCTAAATAATCTTCTGCCGTTTTCTTCATTTTCTGAAGAATCATTGCGGATAATTCTTGAGGTGTATATAAACGACCATCAATATCTACTCTTGGAGTATCATTATCTCCTTTTACCACTTTATATGGTACACGTTCTGCTTCTTTTTTAGATTCAGAATATTTATTTCCCATAAAACGCTTAATAGAATAAACCGTTTTTGTTGGGTTCGTTACTGCTTGACGTTTTGCTGGATCACCAACTTTAATTTCACCGCCTTCTACAAAAGCGATAACTGATGGTGTTGTTCTTTTACCTTCTGCATTTGGAATTACAACTGGTTCGTTACCTTCCATTACAGAAACGCAGGAATTTGTTGTTCCTAAATCGATTCCAATAATCTTACTCATAATTATATTTTTTGTGTGTTGAAATTTATTTTTTAATTCATAATGTTATAGTCAATGACTATGCCAATACAAGATGACTGACACGATGTCATAAAATCGTTAAATCCTTTAATTTTTATTTTTTTAACCAGTAATATTGAAAGCTATTTGTAACTTTAAACAAAAATTGAATTATGAAAAAAATTGTATCTGTATTATTTGTGTTTAGCTTATTATTAATGTCTTGCCAAGGAGAAGACGGAATTGACGGTCAAAATGGAAGTATTTTTCTAGGCCAATCTTTTGAAAGAAATATTGATTTAGTCACTACAAATAATTATCAACAAACCATAGAAATCCCCTTGAGTATTGACTTATATGATACAGATATGGTTTTAGTTTATCGTCTTTTAGGTCAATCTGGTGGCTATGATATATGGAAACCTCTTCCAGAAACTGTTTACACTAATTTTGGTGACGAATTTCAATATAACTTTGAACACAATTTTGATTTTGTAACCATTTTTATAGATGCACCTTCCACATTTAATTATAACAATTTACTTTCTGGTGACACTTTAAACCAAGTTTTTAGAATCGTTGTATTACCTGTAGATTTTGTAAACAGTAAAAACATCGATGTCACTAATTATGATGAAGTTATAAAATACACAAAATAAAACCCCACTTCATAGATAATTTGAAATTGCTCTAAAACTATATTTACCCCTTTATTTTAATAAATATAAGCCATATTCTATAAGTAACTTCTATAACAAAATGTATATTTACCCCAACTCTAAAAGGTTATAGTAAATGGAATGTATTTCGGTTTTTGATATGCTTAAAATTGGTGTTGGTCCTTCTAGTTCACATACTTTAGGCCCTTGGCGTGCAGCAGAACGTTGGATTAAAGAATTAAAAGCAAATAATACTTTTGATAAGGTAGAAGGTATTCAAATAGATCTTTACGGTTCTTTGTCGTTAACAGGAAAAGGGCATGCCACAGATTATGCTGTAATGTTAGGTTTATGTGGATTTGATCCGGAAACGATTCCAACGGAAAACATTCCAGAAATAATTTCTACTATAAAGGAAAAAAACGTTTTATCTTTTAATAACGAAAAAACAATTTCTTTTAATCCTTCGGAAGACATCACTTTCAACAGAAAGTTTTTACCTTTTCATTCTAACGGAATGACATTTACGGCACATATAGATGGCACGAAAAAGAAGTCTACCTTCTACTCTATTGGTGGTGGATTTGTAGTGAAAGAAGAGCGTAAAAACTCGAAAAGAAATTTTGAAATAAAATGCTCGTTCCCATATCCTATAGATAAAGGAACAGAGCTTTTACAATTTTGTAAAGATTTAGATTTACCAATCTCGCAAGTCGTTTTAGAAAACGAAAAATCTATTCGTTCTACGGAAGATATTGACAAAGAACTACAACGTATTTGGAACACCATGTTAGAATGTATGTATCTTGGTTGTCATACCGAAGGTAATCTTCCTGGTGGTTTAAATGTAAGACGTCGCGCTTATGACATGCACCAAAAACTAAAAGGCGAAAAACCATATACAACCCATATAGAGTGGCTTTATTCAATAAGAAATACCGAAGTTAAGTTTCGACAAATTTTAAAATGGGTAAGCTGTTTTGCACTAGCTGTAAACGAAGTAAATGCATCTTTAGGTCGCGTTGTTACTGCTCCAACCAACGGAAGCGCTGGAGTAATTCCTGCCGTATTAATGTATTATCTGGTGATTGAAAACCACGATGGTAATTTTGAAGACATAAAACGTTTTCTATTAGTTGCTGGAGAAATAGGAAGCATCTTTAAAAAAGGGGCAACTATTAGTGCCGCAATGGGAGGATGTCAAGCAGAGATTGGAGTAAGTTCTGCAATGGCAGCTGGGGCTTTAACCGAATTACTTGGTGGTACACCAGAACAGGTTTTAGTAGCTTCAGAAATTGCTATGGAGCATCATTTAGGTCTTACCTGTGATCCTATTGGTGGATTAGTACAAATACCTTGTATAGAACGTAATGCAATGGGAGCAATTAAAGCTATTAATGCAGCAGAATTAGCCTTAGATACCGATCCTAACAATGTAAAAGTTCCTTTTGACAAAGTAGTAGCTACCATGTGGGAAACTGCCAAAGACATGAATACAAAGTATAAAGAAACTAGCGAAGGTGGCTTAGCGGTTAGCGTAAATATGTCAGATTGTTAAACTAATCCTGACAGTCTTCTTTTCTTCTTGTGTCTATAAGATAGATAATTTTCCATTGTCCGTTATCATGAAACAACTGAAAAGAATTTACTCCACAATGGATAAAAGTATCATTATACCAAAACGCATAAGGCACCCAAGCATTAGCCATATTACCATTCACTTGGATTTTAAAATCAATTAAACGTTCCTCCCATTTCTGGTCTGCCAGTCTTGTTGCAACTGCTTTAATTAGTTTGGAAGCCTCTTCGGTTACTAAAATATCTTGTCCTTCCTTATTTTTATACGCTGTTTGTGTAATAAATTTATCTACCATTACAGATTTCATTAAAGTAGTATCTCCTTTATGGAAGCCTTCAAAAAAAGTTTCAATAGCACGCTTTACTTCTTCTTGCGCATGGTTTTCTTGTGCAACAATACTTCCTGAAATTAGCATTACTAAAAAGAGTATCACTCTTGCCATATTCTTAAATTTTAGTCTAAAATAATTGAAGATTAATGTTTTAAGAGCTCTATAAAGAAAAGTTTAACATTATACACATAATTTAGTACTTTTACATTCTATCAAATTATACAAAAACAGATGTCTGTAGCAAAAAAAGAATATAAAAGAGTAACTGTAAAATCATTAGTTGACATGAAGAAGCATGGCGAGAAAATCTCTATGTTAACTGCATACGATTATACCATGGCTAAAATTGTGGATGGTGCAGGAATAGATGTTATTTTGGTTGGTGACTCTGCCAGTAACGTAATGGCTGGGCACGAAACTACATTACCCATTACTTTAGATCAAATGATTTATCATGCGTCTTCAGTCGTTAGAGCAATACATAGAGCTTTAGTAGTTGTAGATTTACCTTTTGGTAGTTACCAAAGTGATCCAAAAGAAGCTTTACGTTCTGCCATTAGAATCATGAAAGAATCTGGAGGACATGCTGTAAAAATGGAAGGTGGTAAAGAAGTAAAAGATTCTATAAAACGTATTTTACATGCAGGAATTCCTGTTATGGGACACTTAGGATTAACACCACAATCTATATATAAATTTGGTACGTATACCGTACGTGCTAAAGAAGAGCAAGAAGCAGAACAATTAAAAATGGATGCATTAATGCTTGAAAAAGCAGGATGTTTTGCTATTGTATTAGAAAAAATACCAGCTAAATTAGCACAAGAAGTTGCCGAGAGTGTTTCTATTCCTGTAATTGGTATTGGAGCAGGAAATGGTGTAGATGGTCAAGTTTTGGTTACACATGATATGATTGGTATGACCCATGAATTTAATCCGCGTTTTTTAAGACGATATATGAATTTATACGAAGAAATGACTAATGCGTTTACACAATATGGTGAAGATGTAAAGAGTGGTGATTTTCCTAATGACACGGAACAGTACTAGTGTACCGTGTTCAGTAAAAAATAATTAATTATCCGTGTCAAGACTTTCAGAAAAAATAGTATCGAACAAAAACAACCTTCAAGTACTTTATGAAGACAATCACATCCTCATAGTAAACAAACGTGCAGGAGATATTGTACAAGGTGACAAAACTGGAGACAAGCCATTAAGTGATATTGTTAAAGAATACATTAAAGATAAATACAACAAACCTGGAAATGTATATTTAGGTACTGTACATCGATTAGACAGACCAACTACTGGATTAGTTATTTTTGCTAAGACCAGTAAAGCATTACCTAGACTAAATAAACTTTTTGTTTCTAAAGATATTAGTAAAACGTACTGGGCAATTGTAAAAAATGAACCTCCAAAAATCGAAGATACACTTGTACATTGGTTAAAAAAGAATCCGAAAAACAATAAATCGACAGCATATATTAAAGAGGTTCCTGAAAGCAAAAAGGCGATTCTTCATTATAAAATAAAGAAGGCTTTAGATAACTATTTCTTATTAGAAGTAAATTTGGAAACTGGAAGACATCACCAAATACGATCGCAATTATCAAGTATTGGCTGTTCTATTAAAGGCGATTTAAAATACGGTTTTGATAGAAGCAATAAAGATGCAAGTATCAGTTTACATGCCAGACAAATACAGTTTATACATCCTGTTTCTAAAGAAGAGATACATATAATTGCTCCTTTACCAAAAGATGCCATTTGGGACGCTTGTACAGAATAAAAAACTCAAAACCTAGTCTCTAAATTCCAAAAGTAAAAGAATAAAGTAAAAAAATAATACACCTTCAGTCTGTTGGTGTCAACTTCTTCAAGGAAAAAATTAAAAAAGATCCGATTGGCTAACTTTCTTTATTCAAATGGATAATTAATAGTAAGCATAACCCCTTCCCCAATTTCTGAAGTTAAGTTAAACGTAGCGTTAATAAGTGCTGCTCTACTCTTCATATTTAACAGTCCAGCCCCTTTTGCTACTGTATCTACATCAAAACCTTTACCATCATCACTAGCCTGAATTAGTAAGTTGTTGTTTTGGTAATCTAAAATAATCTTTAAGTTTTTTGCTTCCGAGTATTTAACGGAATTGGATAAAAACTCCTGAAGAATTCTAAACATAATTATTTCATGCTTCTTGTTTGTAATAGGAATTGCATTTCCTTTTACAATTAGTTCTGCACTTGTAAATTTCATTCGTTTTAATCGATCTAACTCGTTGGAAATAGATTTCTCAAAACCAATATTTAAAACCACTTCATTATTTAATGATTTTGATAAGGAGCGTACTTCCTTTAGACTATCTCTCACAATATTTGTAGTTTCTCTTACACTATCTTTAATTTCTGGAGAAACCTGCGTACCTAAAATACTTAATTGCATACTCGCAACCGATAAAAGCTGCCCAACATTATCGTGTAATTCCCAACCAATACTTTTTAACGTTTGCTCTTGTATTTCGGTTTGTGTTCTAGATATTTCTTCGTCGAATAATTTCTGTTGCTTGATTTTATCTAATAATAATTTATTTTTCCTTTTCTGAAAAACAATAAAAAAGATAACCACTAAAGCAGTTACAATTAATAAAACACCTATCATGTATATTAAAAGATACCGTTCTGCACTTGTAGATACTCTAGGATCTTGAATTAAATTAAATAACATATTGTTTATTTATTGTTGTGGTTTTGAAACAATTAATCCTATTGCAAAATAAGTTTACATAAAAATATTAGAAGCATATATGAATCCATTAGTAAAAAAGTAAATCCACTAAAATGGATTTTTTTATTATAAAGTCATTCCCTATAATTTACCCTTCATTTTTATCTGGTTTAGAAACGATTAGACCAATAGTAAATGTAGTATACATAAACAATATTACGAACAAATTAATATAACGTCGTAAAGAAACATAATTCATATCTAGTTTTCGGTAATACTGTTCATAAAAAACTAACGGCGTTTTTATTAGCCAATACAGAAGAATAGCAACACTTATATAAAAAGTTAATGATTTGTAGAAAGTTAGAATATTTTCACTTTGCAGAATTTCCATAAAATAAAAATAAACACATTGCAGGATTATTATTGCTCCTAAAATACTAATCAATGGGATTGGTTTAGTGAAAAAATCTGGTAAAGTCAATAAAATAATTAGCATGGAACTAATAGAAAAACCGATTAAAGATATTTTTAGAATTCTTTTACTAATTGCATTATTTAATACTTTTAGATAATACCATCCAAAAAAAACAACAGCTGTTATTTTCCAACAAATAGTAAACCACCAATAGTTCCTTTCCATTAATGTACCGTCTAAAAAGCTTAATGGTCCATTATTTTTCACATATAGAGTATACCTCGCAATAAGAGCAGTGACAATCACATAAACGAGAAAAAAAATGAAGTACTTAGCAGTAGTATGTTTATATTTCCGATAAAGAATTACTCCAGTTACTGCTGCTAATACTTCAATACTCATAATTAAAGTTAAATAATTATTGAGAATAAATGTACTCACAACTATTGAGGGTAATTCATTTGTGGCGGATCACCTTCACTTCCTTCATTTAATCCATTTCCGCCAGGAATATCTCCATTATTTTTAGTAGTTACAGAAATCACTTTACCTTCAGATAGCGATGGATTACCCGTTGGTACCATAAACATGGTGGTGTAACCTACTTCTTTTTCATCACTTGGATATGCTCCTAAATACACACGAATACCATTCATGTCGTACCCTAATTCTTTACTTTGTTCTTTAGCTAGGCTAATAAAAGCTTCTATATCTTCTATAGACCACCAAGAAGAGCGATTGTCTGGTCGTTTAACAATAGAGTCACTAATTAATTCATGTCTCGAGTTAAAAGCTTCGTCTAAAGCCATTGCTTCTTTTGGTGTAATAATTCCTTTTGGTGTTGTCATATTTATTTCATTTTGTGGTTTATTCAAATAAAAATAACAAATCAAAAAGCCAATAGCAAAGCCTAATAATAGTAATAGTAGTTTTTTCATAAGTTATATATTAATTTATAGCTCTATAAAGGTAAGAAAAATATTATCCTAGCCAACCTTCTCTATCTAAACTTCTATACTGAATGGCTTCACTAATATGCGAACCATTAATTTCTTCATGATTTTCAAGGTCTGCGATGGTTCTTGACACTTTTAAAATTCTGTCATACGCTCTTGCGGAAAGATTTAAACGTTCCATGGCTGTTTTTAGTAATCCTTTAGAAGCTTCATCTAAAACACAGTGTTTACGTATTTGTTTCGTGTTCATTTGTGCATTATAATGTACCACCTCCGAATTTTCAAATCGTTTGGTTTGAAGATCTCTAGCTTTAGTAACTCGTTTTCTTATTTCTACAGAACTTTCTCCTTTTCGTTCTTCAGAAAGTTTTTCGAAAGGAACAGGAGTTACTTCAATGTGAATATCTATTCTATCCAATAACGGACCAGAAACTTTACTCAAATAGCGTTGCATTTCTGCTGGACTAGAAGTTACTGGAGCTCCAGGATCGTTAAAATAACCACTCGGACTAGGATTCATACTCGCCACCAACATAAAAGAAGATGGATATGTTACGGTAAATTTTGCTCTAGAGATAGTAACTTCTCTGTCTTCCAATGGTTGTCGCATTACTTCTAAAACTTCCCGTTTAAATTCTGGTAATTCATCTAAAAATAAAACCCCATTGTGCGATAAAGAAATTTCTCCTGGTTGCGGATAACTTCCGCCACCGACTAAAGCGACGTTTGAAATGGTGTGATGTGGGCTACGGAAAGGCCTTTGCGCCATAATACCTGCATTCGCTTTTACCCTTCCAACCACACTGTGTATTTTGGTGGTTTCTAATGCTTCATGAATAGTCATTGGAGGCAAAATACTAGGCAATCGCTTGGCTAACATAGTTTTTCCTGCTCCTGGCGGACCAATTAAAATAATATTGTGTCCTCCTGCTGCTGCAATTTCCATACAGCGTTTTATAGATTCTTGTCCTTTTACATCGCTAAAATCAAACTCTGGGAAATCTAAATTTTTCTCAAACTCTTTTTTAGTATCTATGATGGTTTGCTCTAGCGCTTCGCCTTTATCAAAATAGTCTATAACTTGTTTTATATTATCTACTCCAAAAACCTGTATGTCATCGACTATGGCTGCTTCTTTGGCATTCTGCACAGGAAGTATAAAACCTTTAAAACCTTCCTCTTTGGCTTTAATAGCAATGGGTAAAGCACCGCGTATGGGTTGCAAGTTTCCATCTAATGATAATTCTCCCATGATGAGGAAGTCTTCTAAATTTTCAGCTTGAATCTGCTTAGTAGCCACTAATATACCAACTGCAAGTGTTAAATCGTAAGCACTTCCCTCCTTGCGTAAATCTGCAGGAGACATATTAATAATTATCTTTTTCCCCGGAATCTTATACCCATTATTTTGCAATGCAGCAGCAATTCTAAAATTACTTTCTTTTATTGCATTATCTGGTAAACCAACTAAATGATAACCAATTCCGGAATCGACATTTACTTCGACGGTAACTGTAGAAGCTTCCACACCAAATACAGCACTTGCATAGACTTTTTTTAACATTATAGACTATTTTCTATAAATGTAGAGAAAATAGTTTGTAATAAAAAGGGAATGGTAAATCTACTTGTACGTTTTATAAAAAGAATACTAAACCAACTAACCTATAATTGCTCCACAAATGCTAAAGCACGAAGTTCATTATAGTAATATTTTCCTTTTTGAATAAAGCCAACATGACCTCCAAAATCAGGCATTTCTAAATGTAGATTTTCGTTGCTTTTTGCTTCTTTTACAGGATAACATTCTGGAGATAAAAACGAATCGTTTAAGGCATTAATTAGCAAGGTTGGTACCTTTATATTTGGAAGAAATTGCAAGCAGCTAGATTTGGTATAATAGTCTGTTGCGTCTTTAAAACCATGTGCTTTTGAAGTGTAAACCGCGTCTACATCTCTTAATAATTTAATAGAATCAATTTCTTCTTCTGAAATATTTTCAGGAAACTGAAGCACCTTCGGTTTTAACTTATCTACCAGATGTTTTTTAAATCGGATAGCATACGGTTTGTTTTTTAGCTTGTGTAATTCGTTAGCAGAACCTTCTAAAAAGCATGGTACCGAAATAGCAATAGCTCCTTTTATTTCCTTAGGAATACTGCGTTCTTCCCCTAAATATTTTAAGGTAATATTGCCGCCAAGACTAAAACCGTTGAGAAATATTTCGGTGTAGTTTTTCGTTTCTAGAATATACTCAATGACCTCGTGTAAATCATCAGTTGCACCAGAATGGTAACTTCTGTATTTTAAGTTAGGTTCGCCACTGCAACCTCGAAAATTCACACAAATAGCATCAACGCCATTTTCATTAAATAGTTTTGCAGGACCAGTAACGTAAGGTCGTTGCGCATTACCTTCTAAACCATGTAAAACAATAATTAGCTTGCTGGATTTCTCTTTTGCGTAACTCCAATCTAAGTCTATAAAATCGCCATCACTAAGTGTAATACGTTCTCTTTCTTGTGTTAAATCTACTTTACGAATTAGACCAGAATAAATGGTAGCAACATCTCCGTTTCTAAAAAAAATGGATGGCTTGTATGTGGTGTTAAGTATTGG
Organism: Lacinutrix sp. WUR7; assembly: GCF_016864015.1. Taxonomy (NCBI): domain Bacteria; kingdom Pseudomonadati; phylum Bacteroidota; class Flavobacteriia; order Flavobacteriales; family Flavobacteriaceae; genus Lacinutrix; species Lacinutrix sp. WUR7. The sequence continues at coordinate 3,743,760 of NZ_CP045067.1, forward strand.
CATTAGACTTCTAAACTCGTAAATTTAAAATCAGTACCACTAAATAGTCCTTTGTCGCTTAGTTTTAAATCAGGAATTACTAATAAAGCCATAAAAGATAACGTCATATAAGGCGCATGCAACGTACTTCCTAATTGTTTTGCCATTTTATCTAAATCGGCATAGTCTTTACCAATAGTGGCACCATCTTGATCGCTCATAATTCCTGCAACTGGAAGGGCAACAATATGTTCTTCGGAATCGCTTATTGCACAAATTCCTCCTTTGTTTTCAATGATTAGATTTACCGCTTTACAAATTGCTTCGTCAGAAACACCAACAGCAATTATATTATGCGAATCGTGACCAACAGAACTTGCAATTGCCCCTTCTTTTAATCCGAAATTTTTAATAAATGCAATGGCAGGTTTGTCGTTATTATAGCGATTTACGACCGTCATTTTCAGGATATCTGTTGCAGTATTAGAAACAAGATTTCCGTTTTCTATAGTTGCTTCTTCAATAAGCTCGTTAGTTACTAATTGTCCTTCTAAAGCTTCAATCACTCTAATTTTTTCTGCGGAAGAATCGAATTTAAAATCGGAAATAGTCTTCTTTTCCGTATTGAAATTATTTAGGTTTTTAAAAGCGACATCTTTAATATTTACTTTTCCGAAGTCATAAACCAATTCGCCATCAATATAAGTCTGAAGGGTTTTAAAATCTTTTAAATCTTCGACTACAATACAATCTGCTGCATCGCCAACTTGTAGCAAACCAACATCTAAATTATAGTGCTTTACAGGATTTATACATGCTGCTTGCAATACTTTAAACACATCTATGTTTTTGGCTACTGCTCTTCCACATAATGCGTTGATATGTGAAATAATTAAATCGTCTGGATGTTTATCATCACTACAAAACATCATGTTTTCAAAATGCTCTGGCATCAAATCGATTAATGCTTCAAAGTTTTTTGCTGCACTTCCTTCACGAATTAGAATTTTCATGTCTTTTTGCAATTTCTCTAAACCTTCCTCAAAGGTGAAACACTCATGATCGGTAGAAATTCCTGCTGCTATATATTTGGTAATATCTTCTCCTCTAACGCCTGGAGCATGACCATCTACAGGTTTGTTATTTTGTTTTGCGTGTGCTATTTTTTTCAAGACTTCTTCATCATCAAATAAAACGCCCGGATAATTCATCATTTCGGCAAGATATTTAATATCTGGATTTTCCATTAATTTCTTAATGCCTTCGGAATCGATAATCGCTCCGGCAGATTCAAAACTAGTTGCAGGAACGCAACTTGGTGCACCAAAATTAAATTTAAAAGGCACTTTTTTTCCATTTTCAATCATGAATTCCACACCAGGAACTCCTAAAACGTTTGCTATTTCATGCGGATCAGAAACGGTAGCAACGGTTCCATGTTGTACTGCTAGTTTTGCAAACTCACTTGGTACTAGCATAGAACTTTCAATATGTATGTGTGCATCTACAAAACCTGGGAGAATATATTGATTGTTCGTTGTTTCCTTTTCTGTAATCGAAGCTATTTTACCAGCTGTAATAGTAACTTCTCCTTTGTAGATTCTTTTGTTAGGTATATCTACTATGTTTCCTTGTAATATCATTAAAATGGAATTGAATTATAAAAATGTAAGATAAAGCAAAAAAGCTTCCCTTAAAAACGGAAGCTTTTTTTTTATTTTGTTTTAGCAGAATTAATTTTCCATATATTACTGAAATGGTTTTGCTATTGCCGAAACTAAGTAATAAAAGTACTAGTTACGTTTTTCGTATTCCCGACGAATGCCTTTAATAATCCAAGTATTACTAATCGTTTTTTCTTTTTCTTTAATTGTTTTTAAGCTTGCAAAGCGAATAACATTCATTATCTCTGTTGCGCTGAGTTCATATTTTTCGGAAAGTATTTCTAAATCTGTTTTTAAATCTAGTTTCCCTTTTTCAGGAATTGCATTTTTCCAAAGTTTAAATCTTTCGGATGCATTGGGTAAGAAAAAGGGAACTTTTACTTGAAATTTCTGATTGATTTCAGAATCTTGAATATTATATTTCACGGCAAAAATGAGTATTCCGTTATAGTTTTCCATTACATTTAATAGATAGGAAACTTCTTGATTTACATAGGAATCGTGCGCATCTCCTACTTCTGTCCTTTTGCCGAATATGGCATCAGCTTCATCAAAAAACAAAATACTATTCGATTTTTCAGCAAAACGAAGTACAGCCATTAGATTTTTTTCGGTCTCCCCAATATATTTCGAAATAATACGAGATAGGTTAACTCGGTATACGTTTTGATTTGTTTTCTTTCCTATTAAACTTGCAGTTAAAGTTTTACCAGTACCTGGAGGTCCATGAAACAATGCCCAATAACCAGGTTTAATTTTATTGGACATTTCCCATTCTTTAAAAAACACATCACTATGTTCTATCCAATCTAGAATATCGTCTATTCCTTCCTTTGTTTTATCATTCAAAACTAGATGGTCCCAATTCCAATCGGTATGTAAAACTTCTACATTTTTAATGGCATTAGAAATACGAGAAAACTTTGCGCTAACTTCTATTCGTAATGGATCGCCATTAGGTTCAAACAAGGTATAGTTTAAATTTAAATCGGAAAGAATTCCACTAAACGCTAGACTATCACCCCATTTAACTAGCAAAAACCGAGGATGTTTTTCGCTAGCTTTTTTAAAATAAACGGTATGCATAAAAATAGCTAATTGGTCTTTAACCGCATGATTACCGGAATTATAGGCATAACCAGCAATGGTATTTGTGCCGTCCAAAATAAAATCTAAATTTAACTCTTTTGGCTCTGAAACTACATACGAAGAATTCGATGTTTCACTAGTTGTTAATCGATGTTTTTGAGAAAATCCTTTAGGATTAACTGGTAGTGAAATTGGGTTTGGTTGTACTTTACTTAATGTAGAGAAACTCCTATCTGTATACGCAAATAGTAGTACCTTAATTAATTTATCTGGACTTCCCATAATTCCTTTTTTTAATATTTATTGTGAAAATCTGGTTATTTATAGTAGCAATTAAATCGATTGAAAGTAATTATATTTCAAGACTAAAGTTTCTATAAGGATCTCTCCTTTTTCGGCATTTAACTTTCCTATTTCCCAGCGCATTGGCCAGACATGAAATAATCGCCAGCGTAATAAAACGGCATGTTGTTCGTCTAAAACATCAATTTCTATTGCTTCAATTGGTTGCTTTATATGATTTTGAAAAGCTTCTTGACACCAATTGGTTAGCGCCCTATTTTCTTCGGTAACTATACCTCTTTTTAAGGTGAGCGGTGTATAAATAATATTGGAAGGAAGTTGATGTAGGAATCTATTTTCGCCACCTTCTCTTAAAGTTTTACTCTCTGATTGCACATGCAACCCGACAACAGACTGAAAACCGACTTGTAATTGCTTCGCTTTAGGCAAACCAATAAAAGTCACGTTAAAATGAAAACCGACAATAGGATATAGATCTGTAGCCATCGTTTTATTTTGCTTCTAAAATGGATATTCCTTCATGTACCAATATCATGGTTTCAATAGCTATTTCATTAGAGTCTGCTTTTAAACTTGCCGATTGTACTTTACTTGGCCAAGCGTTTTCTAGAACCCAAGTTATTATAGGTTCATGATTTTCATTAAGTAGTTTTATGTATACACTTCTTCTATATAAAGATCCTGTATTGCTTCCTTCTTGAAAAAAATAGGTTTTTTGCCATTCTTTAAAAAAGTCAAAGTCGCCTTGATACGTGCCTCTTTTTAAGGTTACATCACTATACTTGGTAAGACCTGGTTGTTTTGTTTTGTTATATTTTTTACTATTTCCGGAACGATATTCTATGACTTGTGTTTCAAAATCTAATCCACTTACTTCTAAGAAGTCTAATCTAAAATCGTCTCCCCATTCTACGGAAAAATGAAATTTTGCCAAAGGGTAATCTCCAACTGCAGCCATAACTTTATATTTAAAATTAATTCACTAAAACAAATGTAAAATCCTACAAATCAATATTTTACAATATAAATATACATATTTTACTGGAGATTTTCACCTTTCTATATAACAAAAAAAGCTTCCATTAAAATGGAAGCTTTTTAAAATAGGATTATATAAGAATTTAATTTTTAATAAACTTCTGCGTTTGTTTTGCATTACTAGAATGCACCTCTAAAAAGTAAATACCATTAGATAAGGTAGTGACATCTAATTCATATTGTAATGCATTATTTGATAATTCTATGGCATTTAATTTCCTTCCGTTCACATCATAAATAGTCAAACTATTTAAAGCTACTTTACTTTTAATGGTAAGCAGACTTTCTGTTGGGTTTGGATACACAGAAAAAGTATTGGTATTAAACTCGCCAACCGATAAGTTTTCTACAATCTCTGTTGCAACTGTATTTGTTGTAATTGCTGGATTAAAATCGAAGAAAATATCTGCTGTATTATAAAAAATATCACCAACCGCTACTCCTCTTTTAGGTTTTATTTTATAAGCAATAAATCCATGTGAGTTTGGTTCATCATTGGTACTATCTGCTAGATTAATATTATCAAATATAAAATCAACCATCGTACCATTTGTAATTTCTACTTTTCCGGTATGGCTTAGACTTTCTATCTGCATGGTAGTATAATCTAACTTATCATCAAGTACATTTTCTACATGCACATTAATGGCACTTGCGGTTCCTGTATTTTGAAAACGAATGATATAATGTAAGTATTTATCTGCATCTTCTAGTAGAATCTCTTCCCCTTCTAAAACGCTAATATCATTTGGATCGTAAGAACCAATTACGGTTTGGTTTAAGGTAAATACATTATCGTCTTCTGTTTCATCCCCTGCTACTGGGGTTATAGTAGCAATTGCAATTAACGCATCATCTATATTTGTTGTTGGTGGTGCAAATACATTAAATTCTAAATTAATGATTCTAGTTTCAAAAGGAATTAAGTCTGTGAAATTAAACGTTAATGTATTTGTCGTTTGTGTACTAATCGTTTCACTTGCATTTAAGAAACTTAGCTTTGTGTTTTCAAATTCAAAAGTAACATTACCACTTAATTGCGTTGTACCAACATTTTTATACACTATTTGATAGCTTGTATTAAAACCAGGTCTTGGTTCGTTAATTGATGGGTATACTGAAATGTTTAAATCATTAATTGCACCTATTGGTTCTATACAAAAATCAATTGTATCGGTATTACCAACGCCTGTAAAATTAGAGATTTGAGAGGTTGGGTTAGAAACATAGTAATAAGGTAATTGAGATGTTATAGAAGTTGTATACTCGCCTTCATTAGGAAACAACTGATATAAGCCATTACTACTTGAAGTAAATGTAGCGAAACTATCTGAAGTACTTTCAGTAACAACCATTAAATCAGGCACTACATTATCGGAAACATCGCAGCCATTAGCATCCATATCCATTCGAATGGTACCATTAATTTCATTAAACTGCGTTCCTAAATTTTTATACCAAGCAATCTTACTTGAAGAACCAAAAAGCACGTCCATATTACCATCTTGATCGATATCTGCTGCAAAAACCGATTCAGCTCCTGCATTTACAGCTATAATTTGCTGACTCCCGAAACTACCAAGCCCATTTATATTTTCATACCAAGCTATTTCTCCATCGTTACTAGAAGCGGATAACACATCCATATCGCCATCGCCATCTATATCTGACGCGTATACAGATTTAGCATTATAAGCCAAGTTCGTTATTGTCTGTCCAAGTCCAAAATTACCGAAACCATCTATATTTTCATACCAAACTATGGAATTACTAGTTTGATTTGCGGACAACACATCCATATCTCCATCACCATCTAGGTCCGAAGCAAAAACGGATTGGACATAAGTTGCATAGGATGAAATAATATCTTCACCACCAAAATTATCATAGGAGTTTCCATCATTTTCATACCACGATATTTTATTTTGAGATTGTGTAGCTTGTAAGACGTCTAAATTTCCATCACCATTTAAATCAGAGGCATATACTGAAGTTGATGTTATATTACTACCAAAAAGTAAAACTTTTTCGCTACCAAAATTACCTAAACCATCGATATTTTCATGCCAAGATATTCCATCACGATCTGCAGTTAATACATCTACATCCCCATCGTTATCTAAATCGGCACCATAAACAGATTTTCCTTGATTTGTACTCCTTATAGGGTGTTTTTCTCCAAAATTCCCCATACCATCCAAATTCTCAAACCAACCAAAATTACCACCATTATGAATTGACAATACATCCATATCGCCATCGCCATCAATATCAGCTGCATGAACGGCCCAAGCTTGAGCGGTATTATAGCTTATAATTTTTTTACTAGAAAAACTTCCTTGGCCATCTTGATTTTCATACCACGATATATTACCGTCTAAACTTGCAGACAAGACATCTAAATCTCCATCCCCATCCACATCAGTACTATATACAGTTTTAGCACCAGCTGCAGATGACGTTACAGATTGTGGGTTACTAAAATTTCCTAAACCATTTAAATTCTTAAATATGGTTAATGCATTACTACCATAAGAAGCAGCTAGTACATCCATGTCACCATCGTTATCTATATCTGAGGTAATTACAAACTCTGCAGTACCATTTGTTAATCCAATTTCATTGGAAGTACTAAAACTACCTAATCCATCTGTGTTTTCGTACCAACTTATTTTATCATCATCGGAAGCAGATATAACATCCATATCACCATCATTATCTATATCTGAAGCATAAACACTTTTTGGATCATTTGCAATAGTAGATATGATTTGCTGAGTCCCAAAAGTACCTTGACCATCTGTGTTATCATACCAAGCTAACTTATTATCACTTGACGAAGCAGATAAAACATCCATATCTCCATCATTATCTATATCTGCTGCATAGACAGATTCCACTCCAATTACTGAAAAAGTTAACAAATGCGGATCAAAATCACCTAAACCATTCGTGTTTTCATACCAAGATATTCTGCTAGAAGAAGAAGATAATACAGAAGCTGCTATTAAATCCATATCACCATCATTATCAAGATCTACCGGATAAACAGATTTTACATCGGATGCATTTAATGTTATAACCTGCTGATTACCAAAAGTACCTTGACCATCTGTGTTTTCATACCAACCAATCTTACCATCTCCAGAAGAAGAGGCTAAAACATCCATATCTCCATCGCCATCTATATCAAATGCATGAACCGTTTTCGCACCATACGCTACTATAGTTATAATTTGTTCATTCCCAAAATTGCCTAGCCCATCTGTATTTTCATACCAAGCTATCTTATTATCACTTGACGCGGATAAAACATCCATATCTCCATCACCATCGATATCTGCAGCATAAACATACTTCGCTCCATTAGCTGCTGAATTTATGATTTGTTGATTACCATAATTACCTAAACCATCGATATTTTCATACCAAGTTATTTTATTGTCATTAAAAGACGCTAACAAAACGTCAAGATCACCATCACCATCAATATCGGTTGTATAAACAGATTCAACTCCATCAATTAATAAGGATTGATCAATGATTACATTTTCCTGAAACCCTATTTGGGCAGTAGCACAAAAAGTTAAACAAAAAGTAAAAAGGAATAGGAGTACTTGTTTTTTCATAATTTAGGTCTAATAGATTTAGGATACTAACTTACAATAAATAAATAAATAACTTTACACATACACTTCAAAACTAGTCCATTTTAAATCTAGAATCACCTATAGCTTTTTAATGTCTTCAAAATTATTAATTGCCCGAGCAAATTAAAAACGAATTGCAAGAACAGAAGAATGTGCTCTACAATTAAATTGAAAAGTCACTTTAATATAAAACAAAAAAAAGCTTCCCTTAAAAACGGAAGCTTTTTAAAATACTAATGTTCAAGAATTTACTTTTTAATAAACTTCTGTGTTTCATGCGAGTTTTCAGAAACTAGTTCTATAAAATACATTCCGTTAGATAAATTAGCGACATCTAATTGGTATTGTAATGTATGATTGGATAGTTTTACATCTTTAATTTTTCTACCATTAATATCAAAAATAGTAATAGCACTCAAAGGTATTTTACTGGTAATGGTTAATTGATTTTCTGTTGGGTTTGGATACACAGAAAAAGTATTGTTATTAAACTCGCTAACCGATAAGTTTTCTATAATTTCTGTTGTAACGGTATTGGTAATAATTGCTGGATTAAAATCGAAGAAAATACCCGCTGTATTATAAAAAACATCACCCACTACTACATCGCTTTTCGGTTTTATTTTATAGGCAATAAATCCATGCGAGTTTGGTTCATCATTGGTACTATCTGCTAAGTTGATATTATTAAAAACAAAGTTTACCTCACTCCCGTTTTTTATTTCTACACGACCAGCATGACTCAAACTTTCTAATTGCATGGTTGTCCAATCTAATTTATCATCTAAAATATTTTCTACATGCACATTAATAGCACTTGCAGTTCCTGTATTTTGAAAACGAATGATATAGTGCAAATATTTATCTACATCTTCCATTACAATTTCTTCACCTTCTAAAACTCGAATATCATTTGGATCGTAAGAACCAATTACGGTTTGGTTTAATGTAAACACATTATCGTCTGGCATATTATCTCCAGAAACTGGATTTATAGTGGCCGTGGTAACTAATGTATTATTTATATTAGTTGTAGGAGGACCAAACACATTAAATTGTAAATCTATGGTTCTTGTTTCTAATAGATTTAAATCTGCATAATTAAAAGTTAAACTATTTGCCGTTTGTGCAACGACTGTTTCGTTAGCACCTAAAAACTGCATTTTACTAGCATTAAACATATAGGTAATATCCCCACTTAATTGTGTAGTTCCTAAATTCTTATACACTATTCTGTATGTAATATCAAAACCTGGTCTTGGATCGTTAAAAGGGGAATAGATAGCAATTTCTAAATCATTAATTGTTTGATTAGATGATAAACAGAAATTGGATATATCTGTATTTCCCAGCCCAGAAAAACTAGAAGAATTTGAAACCGGATTAGAAGAAAAATAATTTGGCAAGCCTGAAATAGCAGTTACAAAATCACCTTCATTTACAGCTATTTGATAACTCCCATTTTCTTTGGTAAATGTTGCAAAATCATCTGTTCCATTACTACTTTGAATCATTACATTTGGCAATTCCATATTACTAGTATTACAACCATCATCGTTTATATCGAAACGAACTGAACCGTATATTTCATTACCTAAAAGGTTTAGGTTTTTATACCACGTAATATTATCAAAGTTTTTTCCTGCAGATACCACATCCATATCTCCATCGTTATCTATATCGCTAGAAAAAAGTGATACTGGTCGCCCAATACTTGTAGACACCAATTGTTCGCTATTAAAAGTTCCTTGACCGTCTATGTTCTCGTGCCAACGTACTTCTCCGGAATAATTAGAAACACTATAGGTAGATAAAATATCGATATCCCCATCACCATCTACATCACCTGGAAAAATAGAACTTACTACAGCTGAAGTATTGGTATCTGAAGCTATTATTATTTGACTACCAAATGCACCTAAACCATCTAAATTCTCATACCATGCTATTTTACGATCATCGGAACCGAATACCATATCTAAATCATTATCACCATCTATATCTATAACATAAATAGAATGCAAATCCTCAACACCTGAAGCGATCCCCTGCGGAATTCCAAAAGCTCCATTTCCATCCGTATTTTCACTCCAAGAAATAAGATTATATTCTCCAAAAACAATATCCATATCCGTATCACCATCTATATCTGCTATCTTTAATCCATTGCCAATTACATTTACATTATCAATTAGAACTTGAGGTGCACTATAAGAACCTTGACTATCTAGATTTTCATATAATAATATTTGATTTGTTTTGTACGCAATAATATCTAAATCATTATCACCGTCTATATCATTTACATCTATAAATCTCACGACTGTATTATCATCAATTTCATGTTGTATACTAAAATTTTGGCTACCTGTATTTTCAATCCAAAAGAACCTAGAACCAGACGAACAAAGCAGGTCTTTATCTCCATCATTGTCTACATCTGTAGGAAACATAGAACCACAATAATCACTTGAAATAAACCTTATATTACCAAAAAGACCATTCCCATCTGTATTTTCAAACCAGGCTAAATTATTTAAAGACCTAGAAAGTATATCTTCATCACCGTCTCCATCTATATCAAAAGCTATCACCTCTTGTGGTGTATCTGCATTCGTTAATATAACTTTCTCTGAACCATAATCTGGTTGTCCATCTAAATACGCATGCCATGAAATTGTTTCGTATTGTTCCGAGTATTTAACGACGTCCAAATCTCCATCTCCATCTAAATCGGTTGCATATATGTTCGTGGTTCCTTCAGAATACGTATTTAAGAAATTTACAAAACTAGAAAAACCTCCTGTGCCATTATTTATGTGATAGATGGAAGAATGGTTGTAACCTCCACTTACAATTATATCCATAAATCCGTCATTATTTATATCTGAAACGTCCATAAACACTCCTCCGGTTCCAAAATTTATTCCATCTGCAAAATCTCCAAGACCATTCTGGTTTTCATACCAAATTAAAGTACCAGAAACAGAGCCATCTACTGTAATTAGATCCAAATCTCCATCATTATCAAAATCCATAGAAGAAATAGAATCTGCATTATATTGTGTGGACCCAATGAGTTGAGAAGATCCAAAATCCCCTAAAGCATCGGTATTTTCATATAGGTATAAATTTTCATTATCACGACCAGCAATAATATCCATATCGTTGTCGTTATCCACATCTGTAATGTGTAATGTTAGTATTGTAAAACCATCGTTAATAATTTGTTCCGAACCAAAAATTCCTAATCCATTTGTATTTTCAAACCAAACCAACTTGCTATCCTGATAATTAGAAGCTACAATATCTAAATCCATATCATTATCTAAATCGGCATAACTAATACTAAATGCATCAAATGGTATAGATTGCTGACTAATAAAAGTCCCTAATCCATCTGTATTTTCATACCAAGTAATGTATTCATCACTACTAGAAATAACATCTGTATCACCATCACCATCCACATCTAGAGCATAGGCTGTTCTAAAACCAGAAGACGTTAAACTTATCGTTTCCGGTGTTCCAAAATCTCCTTGTCCATCCAAGTTTTCTAGCCAAGCAACTTCATTACCATTACCTAAAATCACGACTAAATCCATATCTCCATCCCCATCGATATCATTAGAATGAACAAAACCATTGGTATAGCCGGGATATACGTTTTCCGAATTAAGAATATTATCTTGAAACCCTATTTGGGCAAAAGTAAATTGGATAAAGAATAGAAATAGTAAACAAATGTATTTTATTTTCATGCTTTTTTAATTTTAAGGATTGAAAATACACATAAAATTCTAAAACACTAACAGATACCAAAAAAAAACCTTCCAAAATTGGAAGGTTTAAAATCTAATATATAAAATTCTTATTTCTAATCACTAAGACTCCTGCTTCCACAGAAATTAGTTACTTCTTAAAATTCTCCACTCCTTTAACCAACCAATCATAATACACATCTGCATTTGGAGTATATGCTGTAGTATGATTTAAAAGTTCCATATTATGATCTAATAATACATAAAATGGTTGTGAATTATTCTGAAAATTTAGCGTTTGTAAGGTTGCCCATTTGTCGCCAATAGTCTTTATATTCTTAATGCTTCCGTTGTGTTTTAAGAATTGAAATTGCTCGTCTTTTTCCAATTCTTTTCTGTCATCTACATATAAAGATATAATAACATATTCTTCGTTTAAAACAGTATAAATCTTGTCTTTACTCCAAACTTGTTCTTCCATTTTTCGGCAGTTTACACAAGCCCAACCTGTAAAATCTAACATGATTGGTTTGTTCTCTGCTTTTGCTGCAGCAACACCTTCTTCTAAATCTTTGTAGCAATTTAAACCTAACGGACAATCGGATTCTTTTTCATATAAACTATATGGTAAAGGTGGCGGAAAACCACTTAACAACTTTAAGTTTGCATGTTCTGTATTGGTTAAACCCGGAATTAAATAGATTACAAATGCACCTACTAATACGGCGAAAGAGATTCTACCGAAGCTTAATTTTTTAAGCGGACTATCATGCGGAAACTTAATTTTCCCTAAAAGATACAGGAGTAAACCAATTCCTAAAACAATCCAGATACCAATAAAAACTTCACGTTTTAAAAGTCCCCAATGTTTTACTAAATCGGCATTAGATAAAAATTTAAAAGCCATTCCTAATTCTAAAAACCCAAGAACGACTTTGGTTGTGTTTAACCAACCACCAGATTTTGGTAATGCGTTTAACCATTTTGGGAACATTGCAAATAAAGTAAATGGTAATGCTAATGCTAGTCCGAAACCTGTCATTCCCATCGTCAATTGCATCGCTCCACCATCACTAGTTAACGATCCAGCTAGTAGTGATCCTAAAATAGGTCCAGTACAAGAAAAGGAAACAATAGCAAGTGTTAATGCCATAAAGAAAATACCGATAATTCCACCAACGTTAGATGCCGAATCCATTTTATTTCCCCAAGATGCTGGTAATGTAATTTCATAAAATCCGAAGAAAGAAAACGCAAAAAAAGCAAGGATAATAAAGAAGATAATATTTAGCCAAACATTGGTTGAAATGGTATTTAATATCTCTGGATTCAAAGAATCTAAAAAGTGAAATGGCAAACTTAAAAGCACATAGATTACTAGAATAAACAATCCGTAAAGCATGGCATTTGCTAATCCTTTTTGCGAATTGCTTGCACTTTTTGTAAAAAAGGAAACCGTTAATGGAATCATAGGAAAAACACATGGTGTTAACAAGGCTATTAATCCGCCAAGAAAACCAAGAACAAAGATTCCAAAATTCGATTTTTCTTTAACCTCTTCTTTTTCATATTTATCCCAACCGGTAACATTAAGTTGTAGTTTATCCGACAACTCTTTGCTTCTTGCATCGATAGCTGTTACTGCTTTTGCATTAGAGCTTCCATCTAAATTGGTTGTAAATGTATATGTAGTTGGTGCAAGACATTTTACGTCGTCACAAGCTTGATAAAACACTTCTGCTTCTATGGTTTTTAAATCTGAATTTAAAACTTTAAACTTCTGCTTAAAAACCGCTTTGTTTTCAAAATAACGCACTTTCATTTGAAACGCTTGTTCAAAAACTTCTTTGGTTTTAGATTCTTCTATATCGCCAATCAATTCATAATCTTGCGATGTATTATTAAAACTAAACTCGGTTGGTATTGGACCTAATTCAGAATCCTCCACAACCTTTTGCGAGTAAAAATGCCAGTCTTTATCTATGGTTGCTTCGTATGTAATTTCATATACATCTTTTTCTATTTCTGTAATATTTGTTGTCCAACTTACAGGATCTAAAATATTAGAAGTTGTAGTCTCAGAATTACCAGGAAGCTCAAAGTTTAATACTTCGCTTTCAAAAATACATTTCTCATCATCACAAGCTTGATAAAATACTTCGGAAGAAATAGTGGTAATTTCAGGATTTAAAAGCTCTATTTTTTGGGTGAACGTTGCAGCTCCATCAAAATAGGTTAAATCCATTTGAAAAACTTTATCAAATTTCGTGATACTTTCACTTTCTAAAACTGCCCCAATTCTTTTAAAGTCTTGCGTTTGTGCAATAGAATCAAATTCAAATTCTGTTGGCAAAGCACCTCCTTCTGGTAAATGCTGGGAGTATAAATGCCAATATGCGTCTATTTCCGCTTGGTAAATAAGATTGTATTCTGTTTTTGAAATTTTTTCTACTTCTGTGGACCATTTTACAGGTGCTAGTTGCGCAAAAGATTGACTAAATGAAAAAAAAGTAAGTAGTACTAATAAAAAATGCTTCATTATTGTAATGTGATTTTTAATATATTTTTTGTTTTTTCTGTGACTTTATACCGATTGTCACCACGCTTATTTATTACCCAAACGACATCTTCGCCAGAACACAAAACGAAAGTTTTCTCTTTTTCTATTAAGGAATATTTTTCGTCTTTAAAAAACTTACTCAGCTTCTTTTTGCCTTGCATGCCTAAAGGGTAAAAATAGTCGCCTTTTTCCCATTTTCTTACTGTTAACGGAAACTTTAACAAATCTTTATCAACAAAAGACACATTGGTATGTTTCCCAAAAACAGCATCTGCTTCCTCAAAGAATAAAACTCCTAAATCCGTTTTTAGTTTTTTTGTGTTTTCTTCTATGAATAATGTCTCGACTGCGCTCGAGGAGACATTAGAATCTACTTCCGTTAACAACAAATATTCTCTATCTTTTAATAACCTGTGTGTACTAGAAAAGACCTGTTTTCCAGATTGAGCTTCTAATAAATTATAAACATCATTCCATGCTGTAAAGTTGAATTCTTTAAGCAATTCAAACAAATAGGCCTTGGTATTGGATAGCTTTTGAAGTTTTTTAATATTAAATTTTATGATTTCCCCTTCCACCGAAACTACTTTTTTCTGCACGCTAGTTATCGCATCTTCAATAATGCTTTTGGCATCTTGTAAATTGTTTTGTGTGGTTTCAAAATTTTGAAGCAATTCGGCATTCATTTCCTTTAAAACAGGAATTACATCATGACGTAATTTGTTTCGTAAATACTTGGTAGATGCATTACTACTATCTTCTCGCCACTTAAGATTATTACTTTTTGCAAAGCTTTCTATTTGTTCTCTTGTAAATTTCAGCAATGGTCTTACTACATTTTCATTCACTTCTGGAATTCCTGTAAGTCCGTCTAATCCAGTACCTCGAGTCAGGTTTATTAAAAAGGTTTCCAGATTATCATCTGCATGATGTGCAGTTAAAATATAATCGAATTGTAGTTGCTCACTTAATTCTTGAAACCAATTATAACGTAATTCTCGAGCAGCCATTTGGGTAGAAACCTTATGGGTTTCAGCAAATGTATTGGTGTCAAAATGTTGGATAAAAACTTCTACTTGTAAATCTGCTGCCAATTGTTCTACAAAATCTTGATCGCCATCACTTTCTATTCCTCGTAAGTGAAAATTGCAATGTGCTAATGAAAAATTAAGATTTAATTGATGGCATACATGCGTTAAAACCACAGAATCTAATCCTCCAGAAATGGTAATAAGCAGTTTACTTTCTTGAAGGAAAGGAAGTTTTTGGTTTATATGTTTTTGAAATTTTTGAAACAAGTTAAAAGGGATTAGGCACAAGGCAATTAGTTAAGTAACTTTTTAATTAAAACGTTAAGCATTTTCTCTATTTCCATGGAAAGCGATTTAATTTCTTTTAAAACGGCTGCATTCCACAAATTTAAACATTTAACTTTTGACTTCCGAAGTATTCTTTTTCTCTTATCCTATTTCATGAATCAACTTAGCATCTAACCATGCAATTATGGTCTCCATTAATTCTTCTTTACAAAAATCATAATGCAGTTCATGATAACCGTCCTCAAAAAGCTTCAAATCTGCTTTTGGTGTATTATCGGTAAAAGCTTTGGAAGCTTCCCAACTCGTAATTTTATCTCCAGTACCATGACAAACTAGCATTGGAAGATTTAAGGTATTGGCATTTGCAATAGCATATTCGCCTGCATCAAAAACAGGAAAAGAATACATTGGACTAATTTTATCGTGGACTAACGGATCGTTTTGATACCGTACTACTTCCGCTTTATCTCTAGAAATACCTGAAGCATCCAACTCACTTGGCAAGGTAATACCTGGTAGAATATTGAGCATAAAACGCCCTAAAGACACTTTCCATTTTGGTGGATTGAATGCTAGGCGTAACAACGGACTAGTAGCAACTACCGCTTTAATTTGCGATGGATTTTTTAATGCATAATTTATCACCACATTTCCTCCCATACTATGTCCGTAAACAAAAACAGGCAGGTTTGGATTGCGTCTTTTAGCTTCTAAAACAGCGGTATGTAAACTATCTAATAACAACTGGTAATTAGAAACATGTCCGCGTTTCCCTTCTGTTTTACCATGCCCTATTTGATCATACGCCAAAACCGCGTAATTATTTGCTGTTAGTTTTGGGATAACAAAAGGTTTATAACGGCCTAAATGTTCGCCCATACCGTGTAACAAAACTACGGTTGCTTTTGGGTTTTCTGGTTGCCAATATTCGGCATGTAAAACCTGTTTTTCAATTGTTAACGGAAATGTATTATGTACCATATAAATTAATTTTCTAGAACCTCACGCATTGCTTTTGCCTTCAATAAACATTCTTCATATTCTTTTAAAGGAACACTTTTGGCCGTTATTGCTCCACCAACAGAATATGAAACATATTTATTGGTTTCATTGTACAATATACTGCGAATAATCACATTAAAGTCGAAATTCCCTTTTGGCGAAAAATACCCAACGGCACCAGAATACACACCACGTTTGGTTTCTTCTAAGTCTTCTATAATTTGCATTGCTGAAATTTTTGGTGCTCCAGTCATGCTTCCCATTGGGAAAGTAGTTTGAATAATATCTACAGGATGTGTGTCTTTTTTTACTTTGGAAACTACCGTAGAAATCATTTGATGTACTTGATCAAACGAATATATTTTACACAGTTCTTTGACTTGAACGCTTCCTTTTTTTGCAGTTTTAGACAAGTCGTTACGGACTAAATCTACAATCATTATGTTTTCGCTTCGTTCTTTATCGTCATGCTTTAATTCATATTTTAAAGCTTGATCTTCATTGTGATTGGCGCTTCGTTTTGCAGTTCCTTTTATAGGTTGCGAAACAATATTGTTGCCCTTCTTTTTAATATATCTTTCTGGCGAAGCACTCAGTAAATATTTATCATTACACTTTAAAAAAGTAGCAAAAGGTGCTTGCGAAATAGCGTTGAGTTTATTGTAGGTTTCTAGCGGATTGATTTCTGTTTCTTCGGCATAGAATTCTTGACAAAAATTAGCTTCGTAAATATCTCCTCGATAGATATGTGCAAGCATTTTATCCAACTTACGGAAGTATTCGTCTTTGTGGATTCTTAGTTTAATTTTGACAACTTCATCATCCTTAGCACTTCGACTGCGCTCCGTGTGACATTCGGTTAAAGAATGAATCTCTTTTAAATCTTCTTCCAATTCATCATCTACCGCGTTTAGATATTTAATCTTTACCGTATTTCCTTTAATTAAAAATATTTTTTTGGGTTGAAAAAAGCACAAATCCGGAAACTGTAATCCGTCAAAATTAGCAGACTCTAATTCCTCTGCATCATTTTTAAGATCGTAGGTTAAATAGCCAAAAATCCAATCGTTGGTTATGGATTGATATTCCTTCAGCTTCACAAAACCACTGGTATAATCGGTTTGTATACTAGTAAAAGCATCTACAGCTAAAACAGCATCATAATTGGAGTATTTTGATGTATGACTATTAGAGTCTAGCCAAACTACATCATCAAATTGCTGACTCCATAACAACAACTGTTGCTTGAAGGTTTCTATCGACTTTGGTTTATGTTTTGTTGTTGTTCTCAATAAAAAAATATTACGTGTAAAGTTAATGAGAATAGTTAAAAAATAATATCTTTTCGGGATTAGATTAAATCCTTTCTTAAATGTATCAGATATCCAACGAGTTACTACAGATTGCTATTAAAAAAATTGGCGCAGAACTTTGCGAA
Organism: Lacinutrix sp. WUR7; assembly: GCF_016864015.1. Lineage (NCBI taxonomy): Bacteria > Pseudomonadati > Bacteroidota > Flavobacteriia > Flavobacteriales > Flavobacteriaceae > Lacinutrix > Lacinutrix sp. WUR7. The sequence continues at coordinate 3,761,563 of NZ_CP045067.1, forward strand.
ATTTCTTCCGTAAAGAACAACACCCAATTTATGTGGGACGCAAACCCTAATATTTGGGGAAGCTTTGCTCCTAACCTATTTCCTGTAATTGGTGCTTTAAAAAATAATACATACATTTTTGAAGGCAAAACCTATCCCATGCCAAAACATGGTTTTATTAGGCATAATACGGATATAAAATGCATTAAAGAAACGAAAAACAGCCTTGCTTTTCAGCTTACATACAATGACACGCTACTGAAAATGTATCCGTTTAGATGCAGCTATACCATAAGTTATACTTTAGAAAACAACCAATTAATAGTGCATCATGAAATTTGTAATCTCGATACAAAGGCGATGTATTTTAATCTTGGTGGACATCCAGCTTTTAAATGTCCGGTATATAAAGACGAAAAATATACGGATTACAGCCTTCTGTTTGAACATACCGAAACCGCGGAAACCTATGTATTAAATACCGAAAATGGTTTGATTTCTAATCGTACAAAACCTGTTTTTAATGGCACCAACGCCATACCTTTAGATTATAATTTATTTAACAAAGACGCACTTATTTTTAAAGATTTAAAATCTAGAAAAGTAACACTAAACAGTAAAACAAAAGGACCTATTTTAACGGTAACACACACCGATTTCCCACATTTAGGGATTTGGGCAAAACCAAATGCCGACTATGTTTGTATAGAACCTTGGATAGGTTATGCAGATACCGAAACCACAAACCAAGATATAACCGCTAAAGAAGGCATTATGAAGCTAGATGCAAACGGTATTTTTAAAGCGAAATACACCATAGAAATACATAAAGCGCATTTAGTGTAATTAATATATAAGTAGTAGCTTTGCAGCTTATAACAAAACCATGAGTACTTTTCAAGATTTAAATTTAAACACACCTTTATACAACGCTTTAGATGATTTAGGTTTTACCATTCCTACACCTATTCAAGCAGAAGCCTTTAATGTGGTTTCTAGCGGAAAGGATATGGTTGGTATCGCACAAACAGGAACAGGAAAAACCTTTGCCTACATGTTGCCAATACTAAAAAACTTGTCTTATTCTAGACAAGAAAACCCTAGAGTTTTAGTTTTAGTACCAACTAGAGAATTGGTTGTACAAGTTGTGGATGAAATTGAAAAGCTTTCTAAATACATAAACAATCGTGTTTTAGGTGTTTATGGAGGAACGAATATTAACACCCAAAAGCAGGCTATTGCCGAAGGAATTGATATTCTTGTTGCTACTCCTGGTAGAATGTACGATTTGGCTTTATCTAGAGTTTTACAGTTAAAATCGATACAGAAATTAGTAATTGATGAAGTAGATGTGATGTTAGATTTAGGTTTTAGACATCAGCTTATTAATATTTTTGATATCCTTCCAGAAAAAAGACAGAACATTATGTTTTCTGCAACTATGACGGAAGATGTTAGTGAACTTATTAATGATTTCTTTATCCAACCAGAACGCGTTTCTATTGCTGTTTCTGGTACACCGTTAGATAATATTGCACAAACAAAATATACGACACCTAACTTTCATACCAAACTGAATCTATTAAAACACTTGCTTCAAGATACTGAAACATATAATAAAGTTTTAATTTTTGTGGCTTATAAGAAAATGGCCGATCGTTTGTTTGAAGCTTTAGACGAAGAGTTTCATGAAGAACTTTGTGTGATTCACTCGAACAAAACACAAAACTACAGGTTGCGAAGTATTGAGCAATTTAGAGAAGGTTTTAATCGGATTTTGGTCGCAACAGATGTAATGGCTCGTGGATTAGATATTGATAATGTAAGTCATGTTATCAATTTTGATACGCCAGATTTCCCTGAAAACTACATGCATAGAATTGGTAGAACTGGTCGTGCAGAACGTGAAGGACAATCTATTATTTTTACTACGGAAAAAGAGCAAGATTCTTTAGAAACTATCGAAGAATTAATGCAAATGGAAATTCCGCATTTAGCCATTCCTGATGAAGTAGTTATTTCTGATGAATTAATAGAAGAAGAAAGACCACAAATAAAAGAACGTAACAATCCGCACAAACGTTTAAAAGACGAGGATGCTCCAGGACCTGCTTTCCATGAAAAATCGGAAAAAAATTCGAAAGAAAACTTAGGTGGTTCGTACAAATTTAAAATTGCCGCGAAGTATAAAAAGCCTAAAACGCGTGGGGATAAAAATTACCAAAAGCATAATAAGAATAAGAAGCGTTAGAGTTATTGGCTGTTAGCAATTTAAAAATTTTATTTCAACTTCATTTTTAATTTCAACTTCATAAAACAGATGTAACTCATCGAAAATAGTTCTGTTTCAGAATAAAAAAAATAATTTTTCGTTAGATTTATGGAAGCACCATAAATAAATTGTCCATGTCTACTGCTATTTTTAATTTATTTCCTAACCTAGAACCTTTTCATCATGACACCCATTATGAAGATTTGTTTTTAAATCAGCATTGGGTTTTAGTAAATGGCATTACCAATAAAAAAGCGGTTTATGTTTTTAAAGATGAAAACACACTTCACATTATAGAAAACGAAAACACTTCAGAAACTTCTTGGTGTATCGATGTAAAAAACACTTTTTCTATTGAAACTGAAGACGGAAAAACTACCGTAAAAGCATATTTTAAAGACGACGATATTTTAGTATTAAACAGAACACAAACAGACGATTGTGCAGTTTTTATAAACGAAGACCGTTGTTCGGAAATCTTAAATACTTTGGAAGACGTACAGCAATTTCTTCATGACAAATACAAGGAAAAAGCCGCCAGTTTAATATCAGATCACGAGTTTTACTATATTGAAAAAGCCGAAGAATTTGGTCCTTTTACCGTAGCACAACTTTCTGAAAAAGTAGAAAACAAAAAAATAAGCATCTTCTGTTTTGTTAGAGATGTTAATGAACACAATTACAATAAACGCCTTCGTATTCGAGATTTATTAAGGGAATTATAAAATTCTTTTCATTTTAAATACCTACAAGGTTAAAAAAGCCTTGCAGGATATTTTATAATATAATTATTCTTTTTGCAATGCTCTTAAAAGAAGAATTCCAATTCTAGCAATAATAAAAGTTAGTAACCCAAATAGCGCTGTTAATAAAGACACTTTTAATCCTCCAGCAAAAACCGCTGGATCTGCATTTCCCATTGCTTCTAAAGAATCGAAAGCCGAAATTAATCCGAAAACAGAAGCAAAAAAGCCAATTACCAATCCAAGAAGACTACTATCTGTTGCTAGTTTTAGCATCTTTTTGGAAACAGCATTATTCTTCTTTAGATCCACAAATCCTTTAATTAAAAAGAAAATAGAAAGTAATAAACAGATTAGTATTAAGGTCATCATAAAGAATCCTCCTTCTTCAAAACGATCTGCAATTTGAATGGTTAAAAATTTCATAAGTATTCGATTTATAATTAATGATGTGACAAACATAGTTTCATTTTTTAGTTTAAAAATTAAAATGCGATAGATAACCAATTTAGCTCCGTAAACAACCGAAGCTAAAATAGCCACTTCTTCTCTATCCTTTTTTAAAGCATTTTTTTGGTGTTTCGCCAGACTGATTAAACAATAAGGTTTGTTCTTTTACATTAAATTTTAAGACCACACCTAAATCTAATTCAAACTCATTTTCACTAGTTGCATTTAAAGTTTTTAAATCTCTTCCTTCTGGACCTCCTTGCAATGCTTCGCCATTGGACTTAAATACTAAATTAAATGGTAAACCTTCACAAGAATAAACACCTTCGAATTGTTTCAATTCCTTTTCTGTTAAACGAATAGTATTGAAATTGGGAATAAATAATGCTTCCTCTTGCATAGTTGCCATCGCATTAAACATAATTGGCATTAATCCGAAATCTAAAGCATTCGCGGTAAAAGCAATTGCGGTTTTAGTTGCAGGAATATACATCACCATGGACTTAAAAGAATCAATGGATCCATTGTGTGCAAAAATGGTTTGTCCGCCTTTTTCTGCACTCATAATACCGCTTCCATATTCGTCTTTAATAGTCGTCATCTTTTCAAAACTCTTTTTGGACATCAGTTTATTATTAAACAATGCGTCCATAAAAACCACTAAATCCTCAGTATTAGAAACCATTGCTCCTGCACCACCTGGATTACTTAAATGTGCTTGATTTGCTTCGTGCAAAGAAGCATCGTCTTCGTAATAATAAGAAAGTGCCTCATTATTTTTCGGATGAATTACATCGCCATAATAGGTGTTTTTCAATTGCAATTTATCTGTAATTCGTTTTTTTAGAATCGTTTTATAGTTCTCATCTTCGATACTTTCTAAAATATATCCGAGCAAAATATAGTTGGTATTACTGTATTCATTTTTTTCGTTTGGCTGAAAATCGACAGCATGTGATTTAATTAAATCTAGCATTTCGTTTTTCGTAATCGGGTTATGTTCGTTAAAATTCTCATCTCTAGGAATATTAAACAATCCGCTACTATGATTTAGCATATTAGCAATTGTAATTTTTGAAGCATTTGGAATTTCAGGAAAGTAATTCGACAGTTTTTCCTCTAGTTTTATTTTTCCTTCATCTACAAATTGAAAAATCATAACCGCTGTAAATGTCTTTGTTACCGAGCCAATTCTAAATTTAGAAGCGATGGTATTTGGTGTTTTTTCATCTGAAGTAATAGATTGATACCCTAACGAATTATGGTAAACGGATTTCCCGTCTTTTAAAATCGATAAACTTCCCATGAGTTTATTATTTCCATGAAGGACTTCTAAAAATTGATCTAACTGTTTGAAATTTTGCGCTTTAGAGCTATTAAAAACTACAATAAATAGAAGTAGAATAAGTATTTTTTTCATTGGTGCGGTTTTAAATTAAACATGCTACAAACCTAAATAAGAAAGACCTACAATAATTTTATTTGCGACGAACGACCTGTTTAGCAATTAATACAACCTCCATGTTAAAACAAGTACTAAATCTGTTATTCGTCTACAAAAAATATAATCGCGCAAAAAATATAGTATTATTGTAAATTACAAAGACTGTATGTTTTTATATAAAATAATATGCATTATTAAGTTCGAGTAATTTGGGATATAAAAATCGTTTACAAGAATTACTATTTAAAATAAATTACTAATTCTCGATACAAATTTCATGTTCGAAAAAACATGAAATCCACTCGAATTGACAAAATGTAAACCAAAAAGACAACGGATAAATTAAACCACTAGATGTTTACCAAAAAAGACATTTTAAATAAAATAGGACAAATTACACTTCACATCCTTTTCTGGGGTGTTGTACTCTTGTTTTTTACTTATTTTTTTGGTGTTGGTAGTAAAAACTATGAAGAGACCTTAACGTTTTCGTTATTTCTATTACCAATAACCATAGCAACAACCTATGTTTCCATATACAAACTAATACCAGATTATCTAGTCACCAAACGGTATTTCCGATTTGTTTTATACAGCGTCTACACCATAATTATTTCGGGATATTTAATTATGGTTTCCGTTTTTTTTAGTCTGATATATGTATCCAATTTTAAATATGCGGATATGAATCCGTTAACGAGGAATATTATTTTAATTACCACAGCAGTTTACATCGTGGTGGTATTGGTTAGTGCTTTTAAATTATTAAAATTAAATTTGAAACATGCCGAAAAAACAAAAGCATTAGAAACTAAAATACTAGATAGTCAGCTAAAACTAAAAGAACAAGAATTGCACTATTTAAAAATGCAAATTCATCCACATTTTTTGTTTAACACCTTAAATACCATGTATGGTTTTGCTTTAAAAAAAGCAGATGAAACACCAGAAATGATATTAAAGCTTTCTAATTTATTAGATTACTTACTGTATCAAGTAGATAAACCTTTTGTGCTTTTAGCAGATGAAATAAATCATATAAAAGATTATATCGCTTTAGAAAAAATGCGCTTTAATAAGACACTAGATATTACTTTTAATAGTGAAGGGATTAACGAAACCACTAAAATAGCCCCTATGCTTTTGCTTCCGTTTATAGAAAATAGTTTTAAACATGGAAGCATAAAAAATGGCGTTCTAAAAATTGAAATTGATTTAGCTACCACTCCAGAAAACATTCTTTTTTCCATTAAAAACACAAGCGCTACTCCCGAAAACGCGAATAAAGGCATCGGTTTGCAAAACATAAAAAAAAGATTAGATTTACTGTATAAGAATAAATACGACTTAGAAATTGATGCTTCAGAAAACTTTTTTAAAGTAGCTTTAAAACTAAATAACGACTAATTGCAAGATCAAAAAAACATACACTGCCTGATTGTAGACGACGAAGCTATTGCTCGAGAAATTATAGCTACGCATCTTTCTAAAATCGACAATATAAACATTGTCGCAAGTTGCAGTAATGCGATGGAAGCCTTTAATGTAATTAGCAATCACACTATCGATTTGGTTTTTCTGGATATTAATATGCCAGAGATTTCTGGAATCTCTTTTGCGAAATCGATAAACAAAGACATTAAGATTATTTTCACCACGGCTTATAGAGATTATGCCGTAGAAGGTTTTGAATTACAGGCTGTAGATTATCTATTAAAACCTATTCCGTTTGAACGTTTATTAAAAGCGGTAAACACCTATTTTGAAGTGTATAGTACTACGAAAGTAGAGACAGCAAAAGAAATGGAAACAGCCGATTTTATGTTTGTGCGTTCCGATAGACGTATGCTTAAAGTAGACTTTGAAGCCATCCTTTATGTAGAAAGTTATAGTGACTATATAAAGATTCACTTAGAAAACGAAACTATAGTTACTCGTGAAACGATAAGTGCTATTGAAGCAAAGTTACCTTCGAATACATTTTTACGAATCCACAGATCGTTTATCGTTTCGTTACATAATATCACTTCATTTACCAATGAGCATGTTACTATAAAGGACAAATCCTTACCAATAAGTAGAAGCTACAAAAAGGATGTTTTAGCGTTGTTGGAAAAGTACTAGAAAAATAAAAACGACCAACTTAAATTACTTTTTGTAATTAAGTTGGTCGTTTTCTATAATGAAATTCCTGCCTTCGTAGGAATTTTTTTTAGATATGTAAAGCTCTATCATTAGCTGCTAACGCTGCTTCTTTTATTGCTTCTGTAAATGTTGGATGTGCATGAGACATACGCGATACATCTTCCGCAGATGCTCTGTATTCCATAGCTACAACTGCTTCTGCAATCATATCTGCAGCACGTGCACCAACCATGTGTACTCCTAAAATTTCGTCTGTAGACTTATCTGCAAGAATTTTTACAAATCCGTCTAAATCCATACTCGCTCTACTTCTACCTAAAGCACGCATTGGAAATTGACCTACTTTATAATCTACTCCTGCTTCTTTTAATTGCTCTTCTGTTTTACCAACAGAAGCTACTTCTGGCCATGTATACACAATACCAGGAATTAAGTTATAATCGATATGTGGTTTTTGTCCGGCTAAAGTTTCTGCAACAAAAACACCTTCTTCTTCCGATTTATGTGCAAGCATTGCTCCTTTTATAACATCACCAATAGCGTAAATATTAGAAGTGCTAGTTTGTAAATGCTCATTTACTTCTACTTTACCTCTTTCGGTTAATTTTACTCCAGCAGCTTCTACATTTAATCCTTCTGTATAGGCATGACGTCCAACAGAAACTAAAACATAATCTCCTATAAAAGTTACTTCTTCTCCTTTTTTGTTATCTGCTTTCACAATAACTTCATCTCCTTTTCTCTCTACAGATTTTACTTTATGCGAAGTATTAATCTTAAATTTCTGCTTCTTTAAAACTTTGTTTAATTCTTTAGAAATACCAGAATCCATTGTAGGAAGGATTCTATCCATATATTCTACAACCGTTACTTCTGCACCTAATCTTTTATATACTTGACCAAGTTCTAAACCAATAACACCACCACCAATTACGATTAAATGCTTTGGAATTTCTTTAAGTTTTAAAGCTTCGGTAGAAGTGATTACGCGTTCTTTATCTAATTTTATAAATGGTAATGTTGAAGGCTTAGATCCTGTTGCTATAATCGTATTTTTAGCTTCAATCTCTGTTGTTTCTTCACCAGTAATGGTAATATGTGTTGCATCTTTAAAGCTTCCCACACCAACATAAACATCGATCTTATTTTTCTTCATTAAGAAATCAATTCCACCAGTAGTTTGGTCTACAACAGATTGCTTTCTTGCAATCATTTGCTTTAAATTCACTTTTATTTCTCCCGGAATATCGATACCATGTTCTTCAAAATGTTTGACAGCATCTTCGTAATGATGTGAAGAATCTAAAAGTGCTTTACTTGGTATACAACCAACATTTAAACAGGTTCCTCCAAGTGTAGAATATTTTTCGATAATTGCAGTTTTCATTCCTAATTGTGCGCAACGTATTGCTGCTACATATCCTCCAGGTCCTGAACCTATTATTGCTACATCGTATTTACTCATAATAATTTCTTTTTATATTTAAAAGATTTCCACTTTCGCGGAAACTAAAGCAAAAGTACAACATTGATTTATGAATTGCGAATTACAATTAATGAAATTTAGAAGAATACTTTTTTAAAGGAAGAATAATAAAAAGCCTACTCAATAATTCAAAAAAAACTTTTTGAAAAGAATAGGCTTATTTATAAAAACTGATTAATAGCAATACAAATTACTTAGAATTACGAATGAATTACAATACTCAATTTGAGTAATTTGTAAGAAAAACGTTAAATTAAATTTTTATTTGTTTTTAGCATTCCGATTAGTTCTCCTGTGGAAGATATGTTTAACTTTTTCAGAATGTTTCTTCTATGCGTATCTACAGTATGGGAGCTAATATTTAATTTTTCTGAAATTTGTTTACTGGTATGATTTTGCACCAATAACCGAACAACATCGCGTTCTCTTTTACTTATTCCGCCTTCTAGAAATTTTTGAGAATGGTTATTAAAGTATATCGTTTCGTATTCATTTTGATAATTTAATAGCTTTGCTGAAGCTGTAATTTGCATTTTTATACTAGGATCTAAAACCGTGTAATGTGCTAAACCGATAATGGGTTTCATATCAGAATCGAAAGCTAAAGGTGTTGTATTTTGAACAATGTTTACATAGTCGCCTTTGGCATTTTTTAATCTATAATTCCACGTGTAATTTGCGTGTTGTCTTTTATCTGCAGGTATTTCACCAATAGTAAACTCCATTAAACTATTTAAAGCACTCAACCAGATATCAATATCTTCCGGATGAATTCTACTCCAAAAATAACGCATTCCTTTTGCTTTTAAATCATTTGTATCTAAGCCTAAACAGGAATTAAAATTCTTACTTATATATTCAAAAGTAAGATCTTGGGTATTGGTAATGCAGAAAAAAGTAGAACTATAAGGTAGATAAAAATCTAAATCTATAATTTTTTGAATATGCGTCTCTAAGGATGGCGTGTCATAAGACTCGAAAATAGATTTATAAAATTGTTTGATTTGCGCGTATTTCATAAAAAAGCAATTTGTAGGCATTTAGAAACATAAAGCAATTTAAAAAAAAAATCCTAACTAGGAAAACCAAGCATTTCTCCCATTCCAACAGTAAATAACCAACAACCATAAATAGCATGCTCTATAGTAACTAAAAGTGTAGATTTAGATTTGTTATAGGTTATGGCAAAAAGTATTCCTCCTAAAAAAGTCATGATTAAGACTAAAATATTTTTAAAAAATAAATGTGCTAATGAAAAAACAATGGCATTTACTAAAAAGAGCACAACATCACTTTTAAATAATTTTTGATACCGCTGAAAATAAAAAGTACGATATAACAACTCTTGTGGATATACCGAAAAAACACTGTAAAGGAACAAGATTCCAAGCCATAAAAAAGGCTTATTTATCACCACATTAAAAAGACTTTCTTTACTTGTAAACCAAACAAATACTATGGTGATAATCGCTATTATTAACAACTTTAGCAAAGTCATTTTCCAAAAGTGTTTCCAGTTTAAATTTGGGTTTATTTTAAATTTATTCTTCTCTACTTTAAGTAAAATATAAAGTACATAACCAAAACCAATACATCCCAATCCAAGCTTCAAATAAACAGGATATGAAAAAGCATAACTAACCGGAAGTAGTATAAAAATAATAAAGAATTCTATGTATCTATAAAGGTTAGCTTGCATAATTTTAGGTATAAAAAATAGCGTTAAATAATACAATTCATAAAAAAACTGTTATCGTTAAAAGTATTATTCTTTTTTGCTCTCAATGGTATTTAAAATCCAATTTAATTCAGGATCCTTGTTTTCTCTTCTATCTTTAATTGTTGGTAAAATTACATGATCTGGTTTTACACCATAACCACCTGGCTCTAGTTTATGTGGTGTTTCTAACTCCATTAAACCTATTCTAATTTTTAATTTTGTTTCTGGCAATTCATAGACTTTAAAAATACCTGCAACGGTCGAGTTGTATGCTCCTCCGGTTTCTTCACCAACAAAAACAGCTCTTTTATTTGCTTGTAATTGATTAGATAAAACAGAAGACGCCGAAAACGAATGCCCATTAATTAACACATAAACATCTCCTTTAAAATTATTTTCTTTAGGTTCTGCTAATTTGCTTTGCTTAAATTTATAATATAATTTACCATCTTCTTTTTTCGTTTTAAGCCAATTATAGACTACAATAACCGGAGAAAATACACCTACAAAAATTTTTAATCCAGTAGAAGAAGTATTCGACATTGCCATTTTTAAAAAGGGCACTCTACTATTTACTTCTCCTGCTTTAAGAAACTGAAAGGGTTCATCTGCTAAATACGAATACAATTCTGCAATTTCGGCAAGACTTCCTCCTCCATTATCACGTAAATCAATTACTAAGTTTTCTGCCTTTACGGAATCTATTTCTTTAAAAACTTCTTTATAAAACTTCTTTATATCCCCTCCCATGAAACCTCTTATTTTCATATACGCAACGCTACTATCCTTTCCTATAAAGTCTATATCTCGAATATATTCATCCCTTGTTTTATTATAACCATATAACACATTATGCTTTCGCTCAATTTTTGCTTTTTGTTTCTTTTCTTTACGCTGTTCCTTGGTAAGTTTAACAACTACTTCTTTTTTTATGCTATCGTTCTGTATGGTATCTTTCTTTTTTTCTTCTTTATTTACACGATTAAAAACTTTTTGAAACAATGAGTCTTCCTTTTTAAAAGTAACCTGTAAACTATCTATAAAGTATTTATCACTATTGTAATACGCGGCAAATCTTTTTCCTAAAATTCTATCCTGCAATGTGGTGTTATAGCCATCAGATGTGATTTGCCTTTTGATCTTAGCTATTACATCTGAAATTTCTTCGTCTTCTATTTTAACCACTTCGCTTCCTATCAAAAAAGAATCTTTCGATCTTATATTCGTTACCAAAAGGGTACCTTCTAAGTAATCAAAATCTAAGTCGTTAAACGTAAATTTCTTTTTAAGGAATGCTTTATAATCTTTTCTATTCAAGTGTTTTTTTGGCGCAAACACAATAATATGGCCTTGTCTTATACTACCTATAACGGGTCCTAATTTTGTGTAAAACGCATAAGTAGTTAATGGTTTGTTTATGGTTTGCTTTAAACTATCAAACTTAAAATCTAAGCGTTCTTCAGAAATATATAAATGAAGATTAGGATGATTCCGCTTTAGTTGGGTATATGTTTTATCTACATCGTTTTGTAAACTTTCAACAGAATGCAATGAAGTTATTTGTTGATTGAATTTTTCTGCACTAGAGCAGGAAGCTAAAAGTATAGTAAGGGTAAAAAGAAGTAAAAGTTTTTTCATAAAATTCGTATATCACTGATTAACAACAAAATAAACCTTTAACCAGCTTATTACACTTTAAATATACTATTTATATCATTTTAGAATCTCCTCGAATTCATAATTTTAAGAAAAAAATATGTTTAAACTTATACTGTAATTGCTGTAGTATGCTTCACTTCATTAATCATAAACATACTATGTGTACTCCCAATATGATTAATTTTAGTTAACCTATTCACCATAAATTCTCTAAAAGCTTCCATGTCTTTTACCAGTACTTTTAAAAGGTAATCATAATCTCCACTAATATGATAACACTCTAAAACCTCTTGTAAATCCGCCACTTCTTTTTCAAATTTAATCACATAATCTTGTGTGTGTTGCGTAAGTTTTACATGGCAAAAAGCAACAAAAGATTTGGACACTTTTTCTTTATTCACCAAAGCAACATACTTATTAATAACGCCTTGATTTTCTAGTTTTTTAATTCTCTCATACACTGCTGTAACCGAAAGATTTAATTTATTAGATAGCGCTTTGTTGGTCTGCTTACTGTCTTCTTGTAAAAGCTGAATTAGTTTTTTATCGATTGCGTCAAAAGTCATATTGAAAAATTTTCAGAAAAAACAGAAATAATTCTATTCTTTATTATTATAAAACTACAAAAATAACAAAATACAGATTTAAAATCTAAATAACCAATCATCTATTGATTATTAATCTAACAAGATAGTAATTTACATTTATATAAACTAAAACCAATTACTATTATGGCATTTAAACCAGCAAATAACATACAAGATCTTCAATATTTTGGCGAATTTGGAGGTGTAAACCCTTCCATTTCAGATTCTTCTACCTATACTTTCTTATCGGCAAAAACCATGTTCGATACTTTTGAAGGTAATGCAGATGGTTGCTATTTATATTCCCGTCATTCTACGCCTTCTAATTTATATTTAGGTGAAGCACTTGCTGCCATGGAAGGTACAGAAACTGCCAACGTTACTGCTTCCGGAATGGGTGCAATTACACCTGTAATCTTGCAACTTTGTGGTTCTGGAGATCATATTGTTTCTAGTAGAACAATTTATGGAGGAACGTACGCCTTCCTAAAAAACTTTACGCCGCGTTTTAATGTTTCTACTTCATTTGTAGATATTACAAAATTAGATGTTGTCGAAGCTGCAATTACTTCCAATACAAAAATTTTATACTGCGAATCGGTAAGTAACCCTTTATTAGAGGTTGCAGATATTGTAGGATTAGCAAAACTAGCAAAGAAACACAACCTAAAACTAGTAGTAGATAATACCTTTTCACCATTATCTATTTCTCCTGCAGAACTAGGCGCAGATGTAGTTATTCACAGTTTAACCAAATTCATCAATGGATCTTCTGATACCGTTGGAGGTGTAGTTTGTGGTACCCAAGAATTTATCAATGATTTACGAAATGTAAACGATGGTGCATGTATGCTTCTAGGATCTACCATGGATAGTTTACGCGCTGCTTCGGTTTTAAAAAACTTGAGAACCTTACATATTAGAATGCAACAACACAGTTTGAATGCATCCTATTTAGCGGAAAGATTTGAAAGCTTAGGTCTAAAAACAGTCTATCCTGGACTAAAATCACATCCTTCTCATGATTTATTTAAATCGATGATGAATGATAAATATGGTTTTGGTGGTATGCTAACTATTGATGTTGGTTCTATAGATAAAGCCAATGCCTTAATGGAATTAATGCAAGAAAAAAACCTTGGCTATTTAGCGGTAAGTTTAGGGTTTTACAAAACATTATTCTCTGCTCCTGGAAGTTCTACTTCTTCAGAAATACCTGAAGAGGAACAAGTTGCAATGGGATTAAGCGATGGTTTAATTCGTTTTTCTATCGGATTAGATGCAGATATAGAACGTACTTTTAATACCATGAAAACCTGTATGGAAACATTAGATATTCTGAAACCAGAAATGGTATAATCAAATGAAATAATAATAAAATAAGAGGTCTGAAGCAATTCGGACCTCTTTTGCATTTGCATACTTTATACGAAAATCGTAACATTACATTTCTTAAACCAATCAAATTCATGCATAAAGACGATAATCTTTCCGAAATTAATATTGAAGACCAAAAAATTATAGATAACAAAGAACTTAATATATGGGAAGCACTTATTCCTGTTGTCGTCTTAATGAGCTTATTAGCTTATAATATCTTTTTTGCGGATGGCGAAATGTTTGGAGAATACTCCAACCAAATCATTTTATTAATTGGAGGTTTTGTTGCTTTTATTGATGGTTTATTTAATAAAGTCACGCCTTTAATTATGGTGCAAGAGATTTGGGAAAACCTTAAAAGTGTTTTTGTACCCATTATGATTTTATTTCTTGTTGGTGCTTTAGCAGGAACTTGGCTAGTCAGTGGTGTTATTCCTGCAATGGTGTATTACGGATTACAAGTATTAAGTCCAGCGATATTTTTACCAGCTTCTGTAATTATTTGTGCTATTATTTCTGTTGCTACTGGAAGTTCTTGGACGACCTCTGCAACTGTAGGTATTGCCCTCGTTGGTATTGGTACTGCCTTAGGCATCAATCCAGGAATGATTGCCGGAGCAGTAATTTCAGGTGCTTATTTTGGAGATAAAATGTCGCCTTTAAGTGATACCACAAACCTTGCTCCTGCTATGGCTGGAACCGATTTGTTTACCCATATTAAATACATGACCATTACAACGGTACCTACCATTATTATTACACTTATTGCATTTGCTATTATGAGCGCAACGATTGATACCACAGGAAGTGCAGACATTAGCGGATTACTAGCTAGCATAAAAAGCACCTTTACTATTTCACCTTTATTATTTTTGGTCCCATTAGGTGTTATCGCTTTAATATTACTAAAAACAAAACCCTTAATCGCTCTTGGTGCTGGTGTGCTTTTAGCTGCTATTTTTGCTTTTGTTTTTCAAATGGATGTTTTACATGGTTTATCTGATTCTAACTTTACCGCAATTACCAATGCTATTTTTACAGACACACAAATAGTCACAGACAACGAAAAATTAAACGATCTGTTTAGCGCTGGAGGAATGCAAGGTATGCTTTGGACTATCTTCTTAATTTGTTGTGCAATGGTCTTTGGAGGTATCATGGATGCTATTGGAGCCTTGTCAAGAATCACCAAAGAATTATTAAAACTAGCAACTAACGTATTTGGATTATTTGCAAGTACTGTAATTAGCTGTTTAGGTTTAAACGCTATTGCTAGTGATCAATATTTAGCAATAGTTATCCCTGGAAAAATGTTTAAACAAGCATACGAAGACAAAGGTTTAGCTCCCGAAAATTTAAGTAGAACGCTAGAAGATTCTGGAACAGTAACTTCGGTACTTATTCCTTGGAATACTTGTGGTGCATACCAATCTGGAGTTTTAGGTGTTGGTGTATCCGAGTACTTTTTATATGCCATCTTCAACTGGTTAAGTCCTTTTACAACCTTGCTTTTTGCTGCATTAAATATTAAAATAAGACAACTAAAAAATAAATAGCCTTAAACTATTCTATTTACATTTTACTATAACAAAAATTTATAGCCTAATAAGATTTAAAAATTTTATTAGGCTTGTTTTTTTGGTGTTGCAATGTATCTTTGCACACTGAAAACACAATATAATAATTTATAAAATTTTAAAATAATGGCTATAGTAGGAAAACAATTCCCAGATTTAAATGTGGATGCAATGAACGAAATGGGAGATACTTTCAAAGTAAACGTTCTTGAAGAAGCAAAAAATAACAACAAAAAAGTATTATTATTCTGGTACCCTAAAGATTTTACTTTTGTTTGCCCAACAGAATTACACGCTTTTGAAGCTGCAAAAGAAGAATTTGCAAAAAGAAATACAATCGTTATTGGTGCATCTTGTGATACTCCAGAAGTACACTTTGCATGGTTAAACACGCCAAAAGACAATGGTGGTATTGAAGGAGTTACTTACCCAATTCTTGCAGATTCTAACCGTAACTTAGCAAACACTTTAGGTATTTTAGATATCACTAACGAAAAATACAACGAAGAAACTGGAGTAGTAACTGTAGATGGTGACAACGTAACATACAGAGCAACATACGTAATTGATGAAGATGGTGTAGTACAACACGAAGGTATCAACAACATGCCAATTGGTAGAAACGTAAACGAATTTTTACGTATTATCGATGCTTTAACGCATGTGCAAGAAAAAGGAGAAGTTTGTCCTGCAAACTGGGAAGAAGGTAAAGATGCAATGAGTGCAAATAGATTAGGTACTGCAGAGTATTTAGCAAATCACGTAAACTAATTTATCATGGTTCAAGAATTAGATCAAGATAATCTTGCCGAAATTATTGCCGCTAACAAAACCGTTGTAGTACAATACTCTGCAACTTGGTGTGGTAACTGTCGTATCATGAAACCAAAAGTTAAGAAATTAGCTAGTGATTTAGAAGATATTACGTTTGTTATCGCTGACGCGGAAAAATTTCCAGAATCTAGAAAATTAGCGACCGTAGATAATTTACCAACATTTGCTGCTTTTAAAGATGGGAAATTTGTGAATCAAGTACAGACTAACAAATTTGACGTTTTAAAAGAATTAGTAAACGAAGTAGCATAACTTATTACTTTTCGCTGTAGCGGAATTAAAAAAACATATCGATGAAATTACCAGTAATAAAACACTTAGCACAGTTTATAGAAGACAATGACGAAGACTATATTGTGGAAACCATTGAAACTCTAGAAGCCTTAACCGAAGTTCCTTCCTTAAAAGATGAAGAACTAGACGTTATTGGAGAATTAATCTCTAATATGTATGGCGCAATAGAAGTAAACAAAATGATTAAAGAAGGTGCAACTAAAAAAGATGCAGTAAACAACTTTATGCAACGTGTTTTAGGTTCCATTGATAAATAATTGAAAAGAAAATTAGTATTTAAGAAACCACTTTGCGAAAGCAAGGTGGTTTTTTGTTTCCAATACAATTTGGGTTTTCACCAATTGCTGCTAGCTTCGTTTTGCTTTGCATATAATACCCGAATAATGTACCTTACTCCGTATACACGATTCGGAATTTAAAACCACAGAACAAAATGGGAATACCTTGTTTCATACACCTTCATACCAAAAACAGAAAAGGAATAGCCACACTTCTTATGCTCCTACTTTTCCTTTTAGTAAGTGCTTGTAAAGAGCAAAAGCAAATACCTACCAAACAAGAGCTTCCTGTTCCTACGAATACCACAACAAAAGATAGCGTTGTAAAAGAAAGCCTTCCCGTAAATTTCCCAATGCTAGAACCTTCTATAGACGATCAGGTTAGTGAATTTGTACGCCGAATATTTCAAGATAAAAGTGGCAATTTATGGTTTGGGACGAATGGCGATGGCGTTGCTAGATACAATGGCCATACACTAGAATATTTTTCTATAAACAACGGACTTGGTGGTAGTGCCGTTCGCGGAATTGTAGAAGATAACACCGGAAATATCTGGTTTGGTACCGAAAGAGGATTAACGAAATACGATGGCAATTCCTTTAAAAACTACACCGAAAAAGATGGCCTAATTCACAATAATGTGTGGAGCCTTTTTATAGATAGTAAAGGAATCATCTGGATAGGTACTTTACAAGGTGTATCGCGTTTTAACGGAAAAACATTCACCGATTTCGAACTCCCTGAAACAGAACCCGATTATAACCGAGGCGTTACCAGTTCGAAGATAGTCCACAGTATTATGGAAGACAGCAAAGCTCAAATGTGGTTTGGCACCAATAAAGGTGCTTATGTGTATGACGGAAAAGCTTTAACCAATATTTCGGAAAAGGATGGCTTATGTAATAATTCGGTAAATGATATTTTAGAAGATAAAAAAGGAAACATTTGGTTTGCTACGCATTACAAAGGTGTTTGTTATTGGGACGGAAAAACCTTCACCAGCTTGCCTACCAAACAAAGAGAAAGTGGCACCGAAGTTTGGAGTTTATTCGAAGATACCGCTGGTCAAATCTGGTTTCCTATTGAAAGTTTTGGCGTGTACCGCTACAATGAAAAATCCCTTACCAATTTTAATATCCAAAACGGTCTTACTAGCAACGCGATTCAATGTGTTTTTGAAGATAAAGACGGACGATTATGGCTTGGCGGCTATATGGGACTATTTCGTTATGACGGCCAATCCTTTGTTAATGTAACCAAAAATGGTCCGTGGTAAAAAGAAATAAACATTGCTAAACATATAATAAAATAAACCTATTAATGGTTTTTAAAAACCACTTTGTGAAAGCTTGGTGGTTTTAGCTTATTCGAACCCCCTTTTTATCTGTGCTACAATTTGGTTCCCTCTATAAATGGCGCCTTCCATATAGCCACCATAACTTGGTGACGTTTCCGAACCTGCAATGAAAAACCGATCCTTTAAATATGCTTTTTGATATATGGGATGTCCGTTGTTTTCGTGCGGACTTAAAAATCCAGAATCCGCTGTGGTAACTAAAGGTTCTTCGCTCCAATTCTTTTCTTCATACGAAAGATAATTACTTCCATCTTGGCCAAAAAACTTAAAAAGCTGTTCCCGTACTTTTTCTTCTCTATAGGCTTTGGTTTCCTTAGCTAAAGCACCATGTAAAAAACCCATTAATGCAAAGTGTTTATGCTCCAAATCGGAATGATCATACATCTCTGTAAACGGACCAACATTACTAAAACCAACACCAGACAAACCTTTTTCTTTCCAGAAAGCCCTTTTATACACCAATGTAAACTTAATAGAATCCTTCATCCAGGTATGTGTATGCTTGGCAACTTGTATCAAATTGGCGTCTAATGCAGGAGAAAACGCCACGCTATGCACCAATACTTTTGGTGGCAGTGTAGAAACCACAAGATCTGCAGTAAAAGCTATGTTTTCGGTAAGGACTTCTACACCACTTTCGGTAGTATTAATTTGCTGTACTTTTTGATTTAGCAACAATTCCTCTTTAGAAAAACCAATGGCTAACTGGTCTAAAAGAACACGTGTACCACCAGCAATTCTATAACTTATTTCTTGATTTTGTGGAAGCTGAAAACGTTGCACTGCATTCGCACTTGTAGCTTCAAATAAAGCATCGCCATGCATGTCTTGTTCAAATAAGGTAATGTTTAATTCGCGACACAATTTCAATAGTTCTTCATTGTATTTCCACAGCCAGGTTGCGCCTAATTCTACATGGGTATGATGCACGTTTTTGGTAAAAATTCTTCCGCCAATTCTAGCATTCGCTTCTAGAATACGCACTAAAAAACCTTCTTTTTTCAATCTATATCCCAAATACAAACCCGAAAGCCCAGCGCCAATAATTACTATTTTCTTTTTCATTCCTTCAAAGATAACGAAGCTCGGGTGGATACAAAACTGTTTTACGAAAGCTTGGTGGTTTTTTTATGCTTTTTTGGTAGCGATTACGGGTTACCGTAAAATAGATAACGGAGCGTTTTATAACTTGGCTTTGCGGAAGAAAAATACGTAGTTCTACGTATTTTTTAGTAGACGAATAATAGCTAACTTCGTTGCTATGACTTTATAGGATTATAGGAATAATAAACTTATAATATCACGTCATATTTACAGGATATAAATCATATAAGTGATGATATAACACGTTGCAAACTATAGCTCGGAAAAATTACCAACCAAAATCCTGCCAAACTTTACACTGAAAAAACCACTCAAAATCGGAATCAAATATTGCGGAATAATTTACTCGTTCGCTGAATTTACTCTTGCGGAATTTAGCAAGTTGCGGAATAGCCACTCCAACGGAATTAAAAGAACAAAATCACTTTTCGGACTTCACTCGGAATTGAGCAATTTAGCGGAATAAAAAAAACGTGATTACTCAAATGTCTCGCAACAGTTAGCAACAACGCATAAAAAAAATTGCTATATTTAGAACTAATTTAAAAGTCGTTGCTCTTTTGCTACTTCTGATTTTCCTTCGGAAAATCCTCGCTCGCAAAAACGCAACTATTTTTATACAAAACCGTTGTAGCCAATTAATGAAAAACGAGATTCTACATAATTTAGAGAAACTATTAGAGCAATCACTTTCCATTACGAAAGGAGCTACGATTGGACAAATAATTACGAATTATATTAATGAAACTAACCAAAATTATTTAAGTATCGGAATTAATCATTATCTAGATGATGAAGAGCCAATTGAATTAAATAAACTTAAAGACAATAACGAAATAAAAGAGTCTTTTCAAAAAGCACTCAAACTGAATTTGGATGAAAATGTAATACTATCAAACTTTAAAACTGATTTGATAAATGCTTTTTCGGAAATAAAACTAAAAGTCCAATCTGAACAAAAAGGAATTAAAAATCAAGTAATCTTTTTAGAGTATGATTTCTTACCTATCGCCTCGATATCTGGCTATGGAAAAGGAAACTATCCTATATTAGAAAAGCCAAAATATTTAGAATCTTATCCTACTGAAGAAATCTACATAAATATTGAAAAAGTTGATTACAGTTTAGCTTGGAAAGATTTAATTTTATTCAATAATATATTAGAAAAATTTGAAATAGATGATTATATTATCGAGTCAGACATTTATCAAGCACTAAACAATTCGTTTAAATTTAAAACTTATATAATATTACATAAAGCTTTCGATGAGCTTGGAATTAAAATATTGGATGGAATAGAAATTGAAAATCCAGTAATGATTTATGGAAATGAGCATGATTGCGAACCGATTAACATCTTTGCATTTGAATAAAATAACTGGCTACAACACCGTATAAAATTAATTACTAATCTACCCTACTTCAACAAACCCTCACAAATTCCCCATTCTATTTTCATTCCCTAAATCAGTCCTTTAACCAAGCTTAAACATAAAAAAACCACTAACGATACTTTGCATCGGCATTATTTCTATGAATTATTTAGCTTCATCAAAAAAGACAAAAAAGCAGAAACAAATACCAGTGCCACTATTTTAGGAATGGTTACAAACCAAACACCTCTTGCATCTTGTTTAACAAGATTTTAGGGTTATTTTAACACCAAAACATGCATCTATAATTTATGTTTACTTGAAAATAAAATTTCTATGCAACCAATAAAAAAAATAGCTTACTTAGTTCTATTATTAATAGTATCTAGTTGTGCAAATAGCAAAGCCTTAAAACATTTTAAAGAAGGAAAAACAGCCCAAGAAAACTTTAAAGTTACTATACCTTTTGAAATGCATAAAGGATGGATAATTGTACCCATAGAAATAAAAAACAAGACTTATAAATTTATTTTAGACACAGGATCACCCACTCTTGTATCAAAAGAACTTGCGGAAAGTTTAAAAATGAATGTTATTGATTCTGTAAATGCTTCTGATGTGTATAATAATAAACAACAAAATAAATACACGAGAATAGAAACAATTAAAATTGGAACTGTCGATTTTGTTGGAACAACAGCCTTAATAAATGATTTTAACGCGGTAAAAATGTGGTCTTCTTTAAATGTTGACGGTTTTATAGGTGCTAATTTAATGCAACACACTATTTGGGATATTGATTTTAGCAAAAAACAAATTACCATTACCGATAATGAATCCACATTAAACTTACCGGAAGATCTAATAGAGAATAAGTTATTTATTGGTTATGCAGGACTACCTTCTATTGCATGTAAAATAAATGGGGAAAAAGTTTGGAATTTCGCTGTCGATTTAGGCTATAATGGAGAGACAGTAATACCTTTTTCGGAATTTAAAAAGCAGACAGAAAATGGTAAAATTTCAGATTTCAAAAAAACGAATACAAAAGGTGTTATTGGTATTTATGGAAAACAAAATACAACAAGGGAATCTTACACTAGTGTAATTAAGGAATTGGAATTCGGAAATGCTACCCTAAAAAATGAAAACGTGTATGCAGAGCAATATTTAGATAGGAGATTTGGTGTAAATTTTTTTAAAAATTATCGTGTTATTCTAAATTGGAATAGCAAAAAAATAAAGTTGATAGATAATAAAGAAAACAGCAATTAGAAATTAAAACCTATGCACAACAAGCTATAAAAGGAATTAATAGCGCAAGCCTCCTTACAAAATCCTCACAGATTTTCTATCTGCCTGCCAACAATCGGTTCGGATTATATTTACTAAATTAGACACATAAACACAACCCATTGCCCCCAAACCATGAAAACAAAACTTACACTACTCTTTTGTCTTTTAACCATTTCGCTTTCTTATAGCCAATACAACTGGACCGAAGGAGAATTAGTATTAAAAAACGGCAGCACTTTAAAAGGGAAAATAAAACTACCCATGATTTCCAAAAACATATTAGCTATTAACGGTAAAGAAAAAGTAAAATACCGAACCGATAGAAAATCGAAAACCAAGAAATACGACGAAACCCAAATAGCTCAAGTGATTTTTAGAAAATCGGCTACCGAAATTGCATATTTTGAATACATACCAACTTCCAAAAACAAAAAGGGGCTTTTTAAAGTAATCAGCGCAGGAAAAGCTACTTTATATGCCAGAAGCGTAAGCATTAGCCATTCTACACCAATGTATATGGGTGGTGGTGCTTATGCGAGTCCCCTAAATTATTGGCATTATTCTTTTAGTGATTTTAATGAGTTTTATGTCATTAGAGAAAATGAAAAAATAGCAAGTCCGTTAATTACTGCCAGAATATCGAGTTCCTTTAAAAATAGAGCCATGGCATATTTTTCAGATTGTCCCGAGGTCGTTTCTAAATTAGAGACAAAGACTTATGTAAAAAAGGACATAAAAGATGCTATAGATGCCTATAACCAATGTAATTAAAAACCGTTTTAAACTATTTTTCACCTTATGAAATATATAACCCTTTTCGCTTTTTTATTCCTCTCAATAAACTGTAAAGCGCAAGAAACGAAACTGCTTCTGCGCCAAAATTTAATTGCAGATTTATCTAAAACACCAATATACCCAAGATTAACAGAAAATGTAAATGGGCAAATAGCATGGAAAGAAAACTTTAAATATTTAGATAGCATTGATATATATACAATAACCTATTTAAGTGATGGTTTAAAAATAAACGGGTTACTGGTGAAGCCAAAGAAAAAAGGAAAATATCCTTGTGTAATATACAACCGAGGTGGAAACAGGGAGTTTGGCTCACTTAAAATTGCTCACGGCGCAATGACACTTGGTCAGATTGCAAAAGAAGGCTATGTGGTTATTGCTAGTCAATATAGAGGAAATGGAGGAAGCGAAGGACAAGAGGAATTTGGTGGTAAAGATGTGAATGATATAACCATTCTAACCGAAGTATTAAAAGAGATTGATGTTGCCGACACCAATAAAATTGGCATGTACGGTTGGAGTCGTGGTGGTATGATGACCTATATTGCATTAACAAAAACAGATAAAATAAAAGCCGCTGTAGTTGGAGGAGCAGTTTCTGATAATTATAGATCTATTCAAGATAGACCGGATATGGAAACGGGTGTTTTATCACAGTTAATTCCGAATTACGCTACCAATAAAGAGGTCGAATTAGAAAAAAGATCTGCTATTAAATGGGCGGATAAATTCCCTAAAGATGTTCCAATACTTATGCTACACGGCAATTCAGATTGGAGAGTAAAACCAGAACAAAGCCTAAACCTTGCTTTAGAATTTGAAAAAAATAGAGTGCCTTATAGACTTATAATGTTTGAAGGTGGTGACCACGGCATTTCGGAACACAAAACAGAAGTTAACGCCCAAGTTATAAATTGGTTTAACACGTATTTAAAGGATAACGAACCGTTGCCTAATATGGAATACCACGGAAGATAAAAAAGGGCTTCCGCACCATGGATAATTAATTGCTAACACTACCCTACTTTTGCAAATTCGCACACATATTCTATCTGTCTGTCACAGCTTGGTTCGGTTTTTATTTGTTAAATTTGATGTCTTAAACAGACAACTTTCCAGATAGAAATCCATAAGGCATAATTAGAAAAAATGACCCAACATAGAAAAAGAAATAAGAATTTAGGGCTTGCAGAACTTATAGCTATTGCCCTTGGTGGTATGGTTGGTGGTGGTATTTTTACCATTCTTGGAATTTCCGTTTCCTTAATTGGTAATCTTACACCAATTGCCATCATTATTGGTGGTGTTATCGCTTCTTTGGCTGCCTATTCCTATGTAAAATTAGGTTTGTATTATCGAGATGAAGGTGCTACCTATTCTTTTTTCAAAAAAACATATCCTACCTCAAATTTCTCTGCTGCCGCAATTGGCTGGTTTATTATTTTCGGTTATATCAGCACCTTGGCTTTATATGCCTATACCTTTTCCTCCTACGCGATTAGTAGTACCGATTTTGCAGAAAATATCTGGATTCGAAAAGGAACTGCCATTGGCGTTATTGGTGTTTTTACCTTAATAAATATTTGGAGTGTAAATGGCATGGGGAAAATTGAAGATCTCATGGTGTATACCAAACTAGTGGTTTTAACCATTATTTCGGTAGTATTAATGACACATGGTACCACGGATTTTAATACGTTCCTTGAAAATATGGCTTTAGATTTAGAGCATTCCAGTATTCTTTCCATATTAATCGTTTCGTCATTAACCTTTGTTGCTTTTGAAGGGTTTCAATTAGTAATTAACGCGGTTAATGAAATGACAAATCCCGAAAAAAATATCCCAAGAGCCATTTATAGCGCCATTGCTTTAGCCGTTTTAATATATGTAGTCATATCCATGGGTGCTTTATTTGCCATACCAACAGACGAAATTATTAAGAATAAAGAATTTGCACTCGCAGCAGGAGCTGGTAATATTTTAGGATCTTTAGGAACCAATCTGGTTATTTTAGGAGCCATTTTAGCAACTAGTAGCGCTATAAGCGGAACTGTTTTTGGTTCGTCACGTCAAATGTCTGTTATTGCAAAAGACGGTTATTTTCCTGCATTTCTTTCCATCCGAAAAAATAATAGTCCGCAAAATGCAATATACGCCATGGCATGTATTTCGTCTCTTTTAATCGCTATTGGTGGCTTGGAATTAATTCTGGAATTTGGAAGTGTTACTTTTCTTTTAGTATCTCTATTAATGGCAATAGCAAATTTTAAAATCAGAAAAAAAACGAACTCCTCAACTTTCTTAACCATCCTATCCATAATAGGATTAACTATTGGAGGGGTTATTATTCTGTACTACGAATTAACCAACAACTGGCAACAAATGGTAGCCATAATTGTAATTTATATGTTACTTGCTCTTGGCGCTTGGAAATTTTCGTCTAACAAAAAGACCTTGTCAAAAATTTAAAACCAATGAATAAATCGATACTACTACTAATATTTATTGTTTTCACTTCCTTCGTGAAAGCGCAAGACGTAGTTTTTACTATTTCGAATAAAGAATTCATTCCTTGTGAAATAACTTTAAACGATGGTAAAATTCTAAATGGATATGTGAAAGATTTTTCTTTACCGAAAACGTTAGAATTTAGAAGTTTTGGTTATGAATTTACCTCTATCGAATCCAAATTAAAATTAGATTGAAAAACGTTTAAGTTTCGTAAAGATATAAGTGATAATAATGAGAATTTAAGTTTAAAAGACATTCATTCTATCCTTTTAAAAGAATCGGATACCACAACCTATGAAAATTAAGATTAAAAACTATCAACTCTGAAAATGAAGTGGTGGATTTAAATCGTGAAATAATGGTTCCTTTAATTAGAGAAGGGGAAATAAACTTGTACGGATTAAGAGCATATAATTGTGCTAGTGGCAGTCGTTGTGAAATGACGTATGTAATAGCTTATATTAAAAATAAAAACCATGATTTCGCTTATATCCCAATAGATTACAATAGAATCAATATCTTTAATTTAGGAAAGATGGATAATAAATTTTTGAAATCCTTTGAGGAAGCTGGAAGTGATTGCCCTGCTTTTCTGACCTATCTAAATGATAAAAGAAAATCTTTTGAAAGTAAATCTTTTAGAAAATCATTCAAAGAGAAATATAAACAATTCAAAAAAGAAAAGAAAGCGAAACTTAAATTAATAAAAGGTAGAAAGAATAAACAGCAAGAGGAAGATAAATTAGATACACCGCATTTCTTAAATATTTATATTGAATTTATCGATGCATACGCTTCACGTTGAAGTGAATAAAACTTCGCTAACAGCCTGAATAAGGAATTACATCTGATTTTACTATCGGAAAACTCCCAGAATTAATGAACTTGTTTCTTTGAGGTACACCTTCTTACCTTGAAAGCATCTGGACCTCCAAAAATGGGATTAAATATCTTAATGGGGAAACCACAAAGCCCTAACTAATGAATCTACTAACGCGTTTAAAAACGGGGAAATTGGAGCTAAAAAGTGGCGTATTCAAGAAATAACTATTGCCAACTCCATATAAAAACATTTACGTATCTCAATAAAAATAAGACAGTTACGTTATTTCTTCGTTTTCTTTCCTTATCAAAAATCATGGTATAAATACTAGTTCCCTAAAACTTGCAACATGAATCTTATAAAAAATGTAACATTATGGAACAACCAAACCACAAAGCAGTACGCGAATACGAATTAGAAACTTGGTCAAGATGCTCACCAAGTTATAACGAAACTTGGGCAACTTTAACCAATGAAACACTTCCGCTATTAATGCGCAAAACAAATGTAAACGCCAATCTTAAGGTCTTAGATATTGGTTGTGGTGCTGGAAACTCCACAAGTATAATTAGCGAAGCTGGGGCAAAAGTTATAGGAATCGATTTTTCTCAAAAAATGATAGACCAAGCTAATGCTGCCTACCAAGGTATCACTTTTAAACAATCGGATGCGGAGAATATTCCACTAGAAGACAATACCATGGATGTGGTAATAGCCAATTTTGTAGTGCATCATTTTGCAGAACCTAATACCGTTTTTAAAGAAATCCATAGAGTTTTAAAACCAAATGGAAAATTTGCTTTTGCAGTTTGGGGCGCCAATGAAGAACAAAGTTCCTTAGGTGCTTTTTTTCAAGCTTTTGCAAAGCATCACGAATTGTCTGCACTTCCGCACGGACCATTATTTGGGGTTACCGATTTTGATACCTATAATGATATTGCAACAACGGCTAGTTTAAAAAATTTCCAATTAGAAAAACTAGATACCAGTTGGAATATGGATTCTCTAGATCCTTTAATTAATGGCTGTTGGGATTGGGGAAATTTACACCTCTTCCCTGAAGAGAAACAAAAAGATATTAAAAACGATTTCGTTAAAAATTGTGATGCATTTATAAAAGGCAAAGGCTATTCCTTTCCACATTCGGCAATAATAGGCTATGGCGAAAAATAAAATTGATAATAACACCTCTAAAACAAATAAAACGGCGTTTAAAAAAGGAACAACTCCTTTTTAAACGCCGTTTTTATTCTTAGTCCACTTCCTTTATTTTAAAAGGGCAGCAATTTCTGCAAACCCTTTATCTTCGGCATAATCTAAAGCCGTTTTCCCTTCGTTATCTTTAATAGTAACATCTGCTTTCTGCTCTAAAAGCAATTTTACAATATCCACTTTATGGTACTGTGTTGCAAAAGTTAACGCGTTGGTTCCGTGGTTATTTACTGTATTTAAATCGGCTCCATTTTCAATTAAATACTTCGCAAAAGCAACATTACCTTTAAAACTCACCCCTATTAAGGCCGTGTTTCCGGAGGCATCTTTATCATTAATTGGCACTTTACTTTCTACTAATATTTTAGTAGCAGCTTCGTTATCAAAATACGTAGCAAGAATTAATGGTGTAAAACCACGTTGGTCTTTTGCTTCCGCTAATCTTGGGTTTTCAGATAACAACGCCTTTAAAGTGCTATTATCTTTATTTTTTATGCTTTCAAAAACCTGATCTATATTTTTCATGGTATACTTTTTTTCAATAAAAAAGGAATGGGTTTTTAAACCCACTCCTTTTAAAAAAACTATTCTTTATTCTTATTTTACATCAAAACGATTGGCGTTCATTACTTTAGTCCAAACGGCAACAAAATCGGTTACAAATTTCTCTTTACTATCGTCTTGCGCATATACTTCAGCATAGGCACGTAAAATAGAGTTAGAACCAAAGACTAAATCCACACGAGTTGCAGTAAACTTAACTTCTCCTGTTTTACGGTTTTTAATTTCATAAATACCATTATCTAGAGATTTCCATTCATAATTCATATCGGTAAGATTTATAAAGAAATCATTTGTTAATGCGCCTTCATTTTCTGTAAACACGCCATGTTTTGTTCCACCGTAATTGGTTCCCATAACACGCATTCCTCCAATTAAAACCGTCATTTCTATTGCTGTTAAACCCAGTAATTGCGTTTTATCTAATAACAATTCTTCAGGACTAACCACGTACTCTTTTTTCTGCCAGTTTCTATACCCATCTGCAAGTGGCTCTAAAGGCTCAAAAGATTCTATATCGGTCATTTCTTGTGTAGCATCCCCTCTACCAGGAGTAAAAGGAACAGGCACTTGCATACCAGCATTTTTGATTGCTTTTTCTACACCAACATTACCAGCTAATACAATAGTATCTGCAAGGCTAATACCAAATTCTGTCGCAATAGGTTCTAAAACAGATAATATTTTTTGTAATTGTTCTGGCTCATTACCTTTCCAGTTTTTTTGAGGTTCTAAACGAATTCGTGCTCCATTGGTACCACCTCTAAAATCGGATCCTCTATAGGTTCTAGCACTATCCCAAGCAGTAGAAACTAATTCTGAAATTGTTAAACCAGTACTCGCAATTTTATTTTTTACAGCAGCAACATCATAATTATAATTTCCTTTTGGAATAGGATCTTGCCAAATTAAATCTTCTTGAGGTACATCTGGACCAAACCAACGGTCTTTTGGTCCCATATCACGATGTGTTAATTTAAACCATGCACGTGCAAAAGCATCTGAAAAGGCATCAAAATCGTTCTTGAATTTTAATGAAATCTCTTTGTAGATGGGATCCATTTTCATTGCCATATCGGCATCTGTCATCATTGGATTATGCTTCGTTGTCAAATCTTCCACATCTACAGGCTTATCTTCTTCTTTAATACTTACCGGCTCCCATTGGAAAGCTCCTGCTGGACTTTTACGTAATTCCCACTCATGGTTAAATAGCATTTCAAAAAAGCCGTTATCCCATTTTGTTGGGTGAGTTGTCCAAGCACCTTCCAAACCACTTGTAACGGTATATCTTCCTTTTCCTGATTTTGTTGGATTAGACCAACCTAAACCTTGTTCTTCCACACCTGCACTTTCTGGATCCGGACCTAAAATACTTGCATCTCCATTTCCATGTGTTTTTCCAACGGTATGTCCTCCAGCAGTTAAAGCAACTGTTTCTTCATCATTCATAGCCATACGCTTAAATGTTTCTCTAACTTGCAGCGCTGTTTTTAAAGGATCTGGTTTCCCATTTACACCTTCCGGATTTACATAAATCAATCCCATTTGTACGGCTGCTAAAGGATTTTCCATCGTTTCTGGACTATCCACATTGCCATAACGTTCATCACTTGGTGCTAACCATTCTTTTTCTGCTCCCCAATACACATCGGTTTCTGGATGCCATATATCTTGACGACCAAATGCAAAACCATAGGTTTTTAATCCCATACTTTCGTAAGCAATGGTTCCTGCCAAAATAATAAGATCTGACCAACTTACTTTATTTCCATATTTCTTCTTGATAGGCCAAAGTAAACGTCTTGCCTTATCTAAACTTACATTATCTGGCCAAGAATTTAATGGAGCAAATCGTTGATTACCGGTTCCAGCTCCTCCACGTCCGTCAGGCAATCTATATGTACCTGCAGCATGCCAAGCCATTCTAATCATTAATCCGCCATAATGTCCCCAGTCTGCTGGCCACCAATCTTGACTATCCGTCATAAATGCATGTAAATCCTTTTTTAAAGCATCTACATCTAACTTTTTTAATTCTTCCTGATAGTTAAAATCTTTACCTAGAGGATTTGTTTTAGAATCATGTTGGTGTAAAATATCAAGGTTTAGTGTATTTGGCCACCAATCTGTTACTGATTTTTCGGTGGTAGTAATTGCGCCTTGCATAAAAGGACATTTGCTTGCGTCTCCATTATTAGTATGATCCATATTGTATCGCTTTATTTTGTTTAATATCTGATAAATTTACTCTATAACTAAACTGAAAAAGAATAAATAAAATTGATTGTTTTTATTTTACCATAATAAATACTTATCACTTTTAATTTAGCTTGTCCTTAAAATTAAAGAAACCAATCTATTAAACCAAAAAAAAAGCGACTTCAAATGGAAGTTTCCTTGCAAACAAATCTTAACGAATCTAGAAAAATTAAGGTTTTGATAATAAATGAGTACTCCGTCAAACGAAAAGAGTCCTATATGGATTTCTCGGAAAGATTTAAAAGGCATAAAAATTCAAAAAAAAAGAAAACAAATAGTTTAAGCATCTAATTATTCTTAAATTTATACATTAATTAAATTTCATAAATATGGCAACAGTAACCTTAAAAGGAAACCCAATACAAACTTCTGGAGAATTACCAAAAGTTGGAACCAAAGCACCTGATTTTACATTAACAACAACAGATTTAGCGACTAAATCACTTTCTGATTTTGCAGGAAGCAAAGTGGTATTAAATATTTTTCCTAGTGTGGACACAGGAACTTGCGCACAATCTGTTAGAACATTTAATAAAGAAGCAAGTACCTTAAAGAACACCAAAGTACTTTGTATATCACGCGATTTACCATTTGCACAAGCACGTTTTTGTGGCGCAGAAGGTTTAGAAAATGTAGTGAACCTTTCCGATTATAAAGATGGAAGCTTCGGAAAAAACTACGGTTTAAATTTTGTTAATGGTCCTTTAGATGCTTTAGATTCCCGTTGTGTAGTAGTAATAGACGAAAACGGAGTGATTACATACACAGAACAAGTACAAGAAATTGTGGATGAACCAAATTATAAAGCGGCACTAGAAGCTTTAAAATAAAATATTCATAAAAAGAGGTAGCTTTAAAAGTTATTCCATGACAAAAAAAGAATCTTTTCTTGTAAACAGAATTAAAAGTGTGAAATATGCTTTTAAAGGTGCCTTTCTATTAATAACCACAGAAAACAGTATTAAAGTCCAATTTTGTATTGGTATTATCATGACCATTCTAGGGTTTTATTACCAACTTTCTAGCACAGAATGGATAATACAAATATTATGTATCGCACTTATTCTGGCTTTAGAAGGTATGAACACTGCCATTGAAGAAATTGCAGATTTTATTCACCCAGAGCATCATACAAAAATAGGAATTATTAAAGACCTTGCTGCCGGCGCTGTTTTTATTTTTGCAATTGCAGCATCTATTATAGGTTGCATTATATATATCCCAAAGATTTTTTAATATATTCCTTAGGAATTAATTTTCTTGAAAACATTGTTTACAATTTTTCAGAATAAAGTTTCGTTACCATTTGTAATTTGTATTTTTGTTTCCATCGGAACAAAATATATTTCAAAACACATTCAGAAAAATTAGAATTTAAAGATTTTCACTTTCGTGGAAAATAAGTATGGCAAAAAAGAAAACGAAAACTGCAAAGACCACAAAGACTGCAACCAAGAAAACGAAAACATTAAAAGCACCAAGTTTTAAGTTATCCAACCAGCAAAAACTAGTATTAGGTAGTTTATTAATAATACTTGGTTTATTGCTTTTTATAGCTTTTCTATCTTTCTTTTTTACAGGAAAAGCAGACCAAAGCACTTTATCGGAATTTGCATCTAGAAACGTAGAAACACAAAACTGGTTAAGCAAATCTGGTGTTTGGTTAAGCGACTTTTTTATACAACGTGGTTTTGGTATTGCATCCTTTATATTCTCTGGTTTAATATTTCTTTCTGGTGTTTATGTTTTACTAAATCTAAAAAAAGAAAAACTAGGCAAACATTGGTTTTGGGGAACATTAATAGTCATTTGGCTATCTATTCTATTTGGTTTTTTCGCATATAAAAATGACATATTAGGAGGTACTATTGGTTTTGAAATCAATGCATTTCTACAAGATTATATTGGCAAAATAGGAACCATTCTATTACTTGTTTTTGGTCTAATCACCTATTTAGCGATTCGTTTTGAAATGACGGTTGATACGTTTAAAAAGATTTTCAGAAAAGCTAAAAAAGAAATTAATGAAGAGATAGAAGACTTTAAAGAAGAATTCACTCCTATAGATAATGATTTAACTGCGGAAGCGGAAGAAATAAAAACAGCATATCAAGTTCCTTTAGATAATAAAGAACCTGAAATTAAAAAAGAAGTCAAAGTAGCAATTAAAACGGAAGACTTTCAAGTAGAAATAGCACAAGAAGAAGAAATTGAGGAAGTAATTCCAGAAAAGGTGGAAGAAGGTGAAATAGCCATGAAAGTGGAAAAAGTGGAAGAAGAACTTTCGGAAACCGATAATCTTGCCAACAAACTGGTAGAAGACTTTGGACAATTTGATCCGACTTTAGAACTTGGTAATTACCAATTCCCACCTTTAGATTTATTAAAAAAATACGATAACGAAGGTATTTCTATAAACCAAGAAGAGCTTGAAGAAAACAAAAACCGAATTGTTGAAACCTTAAGCAATTATAAAATTGGTATTGCAAGTATTAAAGCTACTATTGGTCCAACAGTAACATTATATGAAATTGTACCAGAAGCCGGAGTTCGTATTTCAAAAATTAAAAACCTAGAAGATGATATTGCCTTATCGCTTTCGGCGTTAGGTATTCGTATTATTGCTCCTATTCCTGGAAAAGGAACGATTGGTATTGAGGTACCAAATAAGAATTCGACGATTGTTTCTATGCGATCTGTAATTGCTTCGCAGAAATTCCAAAAATCGGATATGCAATTACCTATTGCTTTTGGTAAAACCATTAGTAACGAAACCTTTGTGGTCGATTTAGCCAAGATGCCACACATGCTTATGGCTGGAGCAACAGGTCAAGGTAAATCGGTAGGTTTAAATGCGGTACTTACTTCCCTACTCTACAAAAAACATCCTGCAGAAGTGAAGTTTGTTTTAGTAGACCCTAAAAAAGTAGAGCTTACTTTATTTAATAAAATTGAGCGCCATTATTTAGCAAAACTACCAGACGAAGCAGAAGCAATTATTACAGATAATACCAAAGTAATTAATACACTTAATTCACTTTGTATCGAAATGGATAACCGTTACGAAATGCTTAAGAATGCATTATGTCGTAACATTGTAGAATATAACACCAAGTTTAAAGCACGTAAATTAAATCCGAATGACGGACATGCATTTTTACCATACATTGTTTTGGTGGTAGATGAGTTTGCCGATTTAATTATGACTGCTGGTAAAGAAGTAGAAACTCCTGTTGCGCGTTTAGCACAATTAGCGCGTGCTATTGGAATTCATTTAATTGTTGCAACACAAAGACCTTCGGTAAATGTAATTACAGGTATTATTAAAGCAAATTTCCCAGCAAGAATCGCTTTTAGAGTAACGAGTAAAATAGATTCTCGAACTATTTTAGATGGCTCTGGAGCAGACCAACTTATTGGTCGTGGAGATATGTTATATACCCAAGGAAACGAGTTAGTACGTATACAATGTGCTTTTGTAGATACGCCAGAAGTAGAAAGAATAGTCGATTTTATTGGTGCACAAAAAGCATATCCGGATGCACATTTACTTCCAGAGTACGTTGGTGAAGAAAGTGGCACAAGTCTTGATATAGATATAAGCGATAGAGATAAATTATTTCGCCAAGCTGCCGAACTAATTGTTATTGCACAACAAGGGTCTGCATCCTTATTGCAACGTAAGTTAAAATTAGGATACAATCGTGCAGGACGATTAATAGACCAATTGGAAGCTGCTGGAATTGTTGGCGGTTTTGAAGGAAGTAAAGCTAGACAAGTTTTAGTTCCAGATTTAGTAAGTCTTGATCAATTATTAGAAAACGAAAGTATATAACAAATAAAAAACTAAATATTTTCGCATAAGCGGAAATGAAAAAAATTATTCCATGAAGAAGTTAATTTTCATATTTACCATTTTAATAAGCATGACTAGTTTTGCTCAAAACGAAGCAAAATCCTTATTAGACGAAGTTTCTCAGAAAGTAAAAAGCTACGATAATATAGCTATCGATTTTAAATATATGCTGCATAATAATGCCGAAAATATCAAACAAGAAACGCGTGGTGATGTAGTAATGCAAGGCGAAAAATACAAACTAAACATACTAGGTGTCACTAGAGTTTACGACGGAAAAATACTATATAGCATCAGTCCTGAAGACGAACAAGTAACCATTTCTACCGAAAGTATGGATGAAGAAGGAAGCATTACGCCAAGTAAAATGTTGTCCTTTTACGAAGATGGGTTCACCTACAAAATGGACATTGTTCAAAATGTACAAGGAAGAAAAATACAGTATGTACAATTAACTCCTATAGATTCTAATTCGGAAATCAAAACCGTTCTTTTAGGTATTGATGCACAAACAAAAAATATCTACAATTTAATTGAAACAGGTAAAAATGGAACAAAAACCACTTTAACTGTTAATTCTTTTAAAACTAATGAGACTATATCAAAAACCTTATTTACCTTTGACAAAAGTAAGTTTAAAGACTACTACATAGAAAAATTAGATTAGGTTAATTAAAGAATAGCAATACATTTAAAGTGTGAAAATATTAGACAGATACATTTTAAGCACTTATCTCAAAACCTTTATCAGCGTGTTTTTAATACTCATGCTGATTTTTGTTTTACAAACTATTTGGCTATTCATCAAAGAATTAGCGGGTAAAGACTTAGATTTAATTGTAGTTTTAAAGTTCTTACTGTACTACTCACCAAAGTTAATTCCGTTAGTATTACCACTAACCATCCTCCTTGCCTCTATTATGGTATTTGGTAATTTTGCCGAAAACTATGAGTTTGCAGCCATGAAATCTACAGGGATTTCACTACAACGCGCCATGACTGGTTTAGGAATCTTTATTGGTATACTTGGTATTACCACCTTCTTTTTTAGCAATAGTGTAATCCCTTGGGGAGAATACAATTCATATAATTTACGTAACAATATTAAAAAACTAAAACCTGCAATGGCTATTGCGGAGGGACAGTTTAATGATGTTGGAGACTTTAATATTAAGGTAGAAGAAAAAAGTGGTCTAAACGGAAAAGACCTTAAAGGTGTTGTTATTCATAAAAAAAGTAGTACTTCTAGAGGTAACAAAAACAACACAACTATAGTATCTAAAACAGGTGAACTTATTGGTGATGATAAATCCAGTGTATTAAAACTAATACTACACGATGGTTATTTTTATGATGATACACCTCCTAAAAAATTTAAGGACAGAGAAAAACATCCTTTAGTAAAGAGCGCTTTTAAAACATATACGTTCAACATTGACTTAACGGAAGAGAACAACCAGGATTTAGATGAGAAAAATATTTCAGATAAATACAGCATGCTTAATGTAAAAGACTTAAACTATACTATTGATTCGCTTGCTCTGGAGAATAAAAAAGTTTACGATGAATTTTCTGAAAATCTATACAACAGATCACAAATTACATCCTTAGACAAAGGCTTAAAACCCAAAAAATATTCCATCTTTAATGGGGATATTTTAAGTTTGTATGATACTAAGAAAAACATGCAATTAATAGATTTAGCACTAAATTCTACGAATAGCACAAGGCAAATGATAGTCTCTAAAGAGAAATTCTTAAAAAATAAAAAACGTAATTACAACAAACATATCGTTGCTTTACATGAGAAATTCGCTTTAGGTTTTGCTTGTGTTATCTTATTTTTTGTTGGTGCTCCACTTGGTGCATTAATTAGAAAAGGAGGAATTGGCTTACCTATGGTTATTGCTATTCTATTATTTTTAACCTATCACTTTATAGGGATTTTTGCAAAAAATAGTGCTAATGATGGAAGTATAAATCCGGTACTTGCCCCTTGGCTTTCTACTATTATTATGTTTCCTTTGGGAGTATTTTTAACAAGAAGAGCAACGGCAGACAGAGGTTTATTTGAGTTTGATCATATTATTGAACCGATAAAAAAACTCTTTAAAATTAAATCCGATACAGAAACCGAAGTCGTTTTAAATACCGAAGAAAGTGCAGTTAATATAAAGAATATAGAGCAAGCAAAATCTATTTTTACAGCGTATAGCTTTCATTCTAAAACGGCATTAATTTTCTATATCACAGGATTAATATTATTTATATTATTCTTTGTGTTTAAAAACAATGAACTTCCTAATTTTGCTTCGGCAGCAGTACAACTAAGTATCGTTTCGTTTGTAATGCTACTTATTTACTATATAAAATCGTTTTTAAACATAAATGCACTTTATGGATTCATGGATGAAAAAACAATTTCTAAAAAACCAACAACACTACTTTTTGGTTATGTTTTTTATCCGTTGACGCATTTTTTAAGACGAAATAAAATTAATGAAGACTTTTCTAATACATTAAAATAAGAATACCTTTGCAACATGATAACACCAACAAAAGAAAGCAATAAGAAAGAGTATACTCTAGATACTATTGAAGCAGCCATAACCGATATTAAAAACGGTAAAGTTATTATTGTTGTCGATGATGAAGATAGAGAAAACGAAGGCGATTTTATTGCCGCAGCAGAAAAAGTAACTCCGGAAATGATTAATTTCATGGCTACTCATGGTCGTGGACTAATTTGCGCGCCATTAACCGAAGATCGCTGTGAAGAATTAAATCTGGATATGATGGTACAAAACAACACTGTTTTACACCATACACCATTTACAGTATCTGTCGATTTAATAGGACATGGTTGTACCACCGGAATTTCGGTACACGATAGGTCTAAGACGATTGAATTTTTAGTAAAAGAAGACACCAAACCCCAAGATTTAGGTCGTCCAGGACATATTTTTCCTTTACGTGCCAAAAACGGAGGTGTTTTACGTAGAACAGGACATACCGAAGCTTCTGTAGATTTAGCACGTTTAGCTGGCTTAAAACCTGCTGGGATTTTAGTAGAAATTTTAAATGAAGACGGAACCATGGCACGTTTACCACAATTGGTAAAAGTTGCGAAGAAATTCGACTTAAAAATTATTTCTATCGAAGATCTAGTTGCTTACCGTATGGAGCACGATTCCTTAATAGAGAAAAAAGAAGACTTTAATATTGAAACGCGCTTTGGAAACTTTCGTTTAAGAGCATATCATCAAACCACAAACGACCAAATTCATATTGCACTAACCAAAGGTTCTTGGTCTGCAAACGAAACGGTTTTAACACGTGTAAACTCTACACTTGTTAATAATGACATACTTGGCACTTTAACCAATAATGCAGATGAAAAACTAGACGACATGTTTAAAGTGATTAACGATGCTGGAAAAGGTGCCGTTATTTTCATCAACCAGCAATCGCAATCGATGAATCTTTTAAAACGATTAAGTATTTTAAAAGAAACACAAACAGAAGGTGAAGTAGTAAAAGCGCCTAGTATTGAAATGGATTCTAAAGATTTCGGTATTGGCGCACAAATTCTACACGATTTAAATATCCATAAACTAAAATTAATCTCTAACACGCAACAAACCAAACGTGTTGGTATGATTGGATATGGCTTGGAGATTGTAGAGTATGTAGGGTATTAAAAGAACCCGTTACCATATATATTTAAGTAAAAGAAAAGGGGAATTATTGTAGCTTGCGCTAGAATAGTTCCCCTAATTACTTCGATTAATAGCATTTTTAAATTCTTATTCAATAAGCACTTTTCTAGTTAGTGTTTGTTGATTCGCATATATTTTCAGCAAATACATACCAGCATTTAATGTATTCACTTGTATTTGTTTGGTATCGTTACTACGTAAAACGAGTTTCCCCGTCACATCATAAAGCGCTACTTTTTCTACTGGAAATGTAGCCGATATATGAATCACATTGGACGCAGGATTTGGGTATACCGAAAGCTTCACACTATCCGTAACCAAAATTTCATCTACAGACAAGGTTTCAAAATTAATACTATTTGCCGTTGCATCATGCGCTCCGAAATAATTGGTTGTTGTTCCTGTAAAACTCACATTTAAGAAATTTTCAGAAAAAGTAGCCAAAACAAAAGGATCGTCATTATTAGCTAACGTTATGGTACCTGTTGTTGGATTTGTTGTTGCTATAATATCAAAAACAGCCAATTGAATAGGCACGCCATTTTCGGCATTTATAAAATAATTAGTAACCCCTGGAACTCTCAATATTTGAAAAAGTTCTTTTCCAGCATCTGTACCACTAGAATAACCAATCCATTCACCAGCCGGAATACCAGAATCTGCTGCTTGAAAATTACCAATGGATATCCCCAATCCTTCTGGTACATAAAAAGCAGCGCCAAGATCTGCCGTATTCCCATTTGGTGCATCAAAATTTGGTGTAGCTAGCAAAGCCATTTGATAGTTGTCTGTTGCAGGATTTACACCAAGAAAACTTAAACTATACTGATAAGCATCTTGCGCCTGAAGCATTATGGTTAATAAGACTAAAACGAAAGTTAAATATTGTTTTTTCATAATTGTAAATTTTAAAATGGTTTATTTTTTAATTTGGAATTTGACTTAGTAATAGAAATAAATTGGAACCGGAACCATTATTCGGATGATTCAAAATAATATCCTTTATCATATTGGTGTCATTATTAGCACCTAAATAGCGTACAGTTCCATCTAAATTAATATCTGCATTATTATATCCCGAAAACGGAATTAAATTAACACCAGAAGGATTATTAGGATGGTTTAACACTTCATCTTTAATAAAGTTAGTATCATTACCTCCCCCTAAATAACGAACGGCATTATCGCCATTTGCATTTCCTGCCCAAAGTGCCATATCACCAGAAGCAAGTGTAATTTGCGCATGATTTCCAAAAGTGGGAAAACTACTGCTCTTAAAATTGACTACCGTTGCGGTATCTTCAGATAAACCAATAGTGGATGCACTCATGGCTCCTAAATGATTTCTATGGTTTACCACCACATAATAGTTGCTTGGTGCTGCATTCATAAGTAGATTGGTTACACCATCTACACCTACCACATCCCCATCCCGCTGTAGGAGTGCCGATTTACCATTAATGACTTTGGTATTATCAATTGCCGCTCTAAGTTCTACCCAAACCCAATCTACAATAGCATTGTTTCCTGTAATGGTAAATACCGAAGCATCACAAGTAGCTGCATCTTTATACGGACTAGTAGTTGGCAGTAATGATGCACGTAAATTATCATTCATTAAACCAGTGACTGCTGGACTTAAAAGGGCACCTTGTAAAAACAGTTTCGGGTCTATTTTTATTTTAAAATTGGCGTTTATAAAACCTTCAGAAACCTGAACTTGGTCTACCTTTAACTCCTGTATATGGACTTCACCAATAGTATAAAGTATACTTATGTTTCCAACAGTTTCCGAAGCTCCCCCACTATCGACACTAAACGTATCTATAGTTTGTGCAGTACTGCATATGGTATAACTATAAAGGAATGCTAAAATTAATAATGTTTTCATAATACTTCTTTTTTAGATTATTTATAGGTAATAAATTGGAAATCACCTTGAATTAATGCTCCTGAAGCGTTATATAAGTAAACCAGTAATTTTCCGTTCACACTATTTACACGTTCTCCAAAAACAGCAGCAGAATTACTTGTAACAACAGTGGTATAGTGATACCAGAAATAATATTCTCCAGGAATCGTAATTTCATATCTACTTTCTGCTGCAACCCAAGTGGAGCTATAGTTTCCGGAACCTGAAGGTGTATTCCCGGCAGCTCTAACAAAACCGTATGCTAGTGGACCTACAGCAGCTGTAGTTTGTACGCTATTATCTTCAAATTGCACCGATTTAAATTCAGCAGAACCATCACTATTTATAGCAGCAACGATATTCGATCCATTTTGCATTTCTATAAATTGAGAACCCGATGTAGATCCAGTAGGAACAATAAGTTCTATAAGATCTTTTCCTAAGGGTTGGTCCAAACTTTCAATACGAACGGTATTTGCTGTACCAGAAGTTTGCAGTACAGACAAAGGATTTACTGGCGTATTAGTACCAATACCAACGCGACCTTCATTTTGTGCCATCGTTACATCTCCATTAGATTTCAATCTCAATCTCACAGCTCCAGATAATATGTCATCATTAGAGCTTGCAATCTGAAGTTCATTATTTGTAGCATTATTGAAGGACCAATCTATATTTGATGCTCCAGGTCGAAAAAGTTGCAGCGATGCCGTTTCAGATACAGAAGTCACACGAGCTTTTGTAAATCCACTTCCCTTTACATCTAGTTCTGCAAGCGGTGTATTGGTACCAATTCCCACTTTCCCATCATTATAAAAAGCATTTATACCATTGGTTTCCCAAACTGCATTTTCAACATCTTTAGCGACTAAAGCATAAGGCACCGTTTTAAATTGCGTGGTTCCTAAATCGACTAAGCCAGCACCAACATTTACCTGCACGTTTAAATAATGATCATCATTTCCCCAATCTATTGCAGAAAAATTGTATCCAGATATCCCTTCTCCAATATTAACGATAATCATGCCGTTGGCATCGGTATTTAAAGTATGGCTTTCTTGATACACATTATTAGTAAGTGCTACACCTTCATATATAGTAAATTGAATACTTATTGGTGCAGACACCATCACGTTACCTGTTGCGTCTTTAATAACCGCTTTATAGTTAATTCCGTTTTGGGCAATGCTACTTAGCGTTAACAGTAAAGTCATAAATAAAGTGAGTGCTTTTTTACTCGCTAGATATTTACTCTTTTTGAATTCGTGGTTTTTGTAAAAATAGTTCATGATTTTTGATTTTTATTTAATGGATTAATAGCTGTTTACTTCTTATTTATACCTTAAAAATCAAAAGGTTAACATTTCACAATATTATTTTTTAAAACAAAAAAAAACCCTTTTAAGCTATTGCCTAAAAGGGATTTGAAGAATTTATATCTTTTTTTTAAATCGAAGCACGAATTGCTGCAACCATTTTTTCTGCACGAAGTTTTACTTCTTCTTCCGTCCAAGATAATTTTATTAAACAAGAGATATTTCTAGCTATAAAATCGTCAGATTTCGAATAATCTGCAGTTTCTAAGTATTTCAATCCTTTTTTCACTTCTGCAGGAATAGGATATAATGTTTTTAAATCTTTAAGATGTTGCCATTTTCTAATATAATGCCATTGGTTATCATAATAATGAAAACAAGCATCGATACCATTTTCTTTTAATGCTGCCGAAGCTTTTCTGGTGGTTTCTAAATCCGCTAAAAAGAAACTTAAAAACGAATAGCTTTCTTCTCCTCCTTCCGGAACCGTTCTAAAAACAACTTCTGGAATTTGTGCTAAAGCATCCCGAAGAATGGTATAATTTTTTTTCTGAATCGCTACAAATTCGTCTAATCTATTAATTTGTGCCAAACCAACTGCTGCGTGTAATTCTGAAATACGGAAGTTATATCCTAAAAAAGGATGTGTTTCTGCACCTCTATCGTTTCCTTTATGGTCATGTCCGTGATCACTAAAATGATCTGCATGCAATGCGTATTTCGGATTGTTTGTTAGTACCACACCACCTTCTCCAGCGGTAATTATTTTTACAAAATCTAAAGACAAACATCCCAAATCACCAATACTACCAAGAGGTTTCCCTTTATAGGTTGCTCCTGTTGCTTGTGAAGAATCTTCGATTAATATTAAATTATTCGTATCGCAAATATTTTTTAAAGCATCTAGATTTGCCATACTTCCGCACATATGGACAGGCATAACCGCTTTTGTATTTGGTGTAATTGCTTTTTTAACGGCTTCCGGATTTAAAGTTAGCGTATCATCGATATCCACTAAAACAGGAACAGCGCCAAGCATCATAATAGCTTCAAAACTGGCAACAAAAGTAAATGTAGGCATGATAACCTCATCACCTGCTCCAATTCCTGCAGCAGCCATTGCAATAGAAACCGCAGCGGTACCACTAGACACTAATTGTGCGTGTTGTACTTGCAATTTATCTTGTAAAGCTTGTTCTAGTTCTTTTGCTTTCCAATGTCCGTTTCGCATGGCATCAAAACCATAGCGCATCAGCACACCATTTTCTAGTACATCGTTTACTTCTTTACGTTCTTTATCTCCAAAAAGTTCAAATCCAGGCATAATTTATAGTAATTGTTATTGCAAATTTACGTTTAATATAAGGAATAAAAAAAGCGTCAAAACTATTCGTATTGACGCTTTTTTTATATTTAATTTCATTAATAATTCTCTAATACAGAATCTACAAATGCATCGTGTCTATCTGTTTCTCTTAAAAAGGTATATCCCGAAATTTCGCCAATAACCTTTCCACTTGCGTTAAGGGCAACAATATTTGGGTAACTACCGTTTTTATTATATTTATGTACTAGTGCTATATTTTTCTCCTTTTGTTCTGGAGAAATAATATCTATTCTTCTTGGCATATCTACCATTAAAAGCACCATGCTTTTTGCTTTCTCTTCAAATGCTGGCGAATTGAAAAAATCTTCTTTCAACATTTTACAAGGCGGACACCAATCACTTCCTGTGAAATATACTAAAATCGGTTTTTTCTCTTTAGAAGATACGGATTTTGCTTGATCAATATCTGTTAACCAATTTAGGTTAGACATTTCTTCTTCTTGCGAAAAAACACTACTTACAAAAGCAAAAGCTACTATTAGAATTAGATTTTTCATCTTTAAAATGGATATGGTGATTTATACAAATGTATATTTTTTTTTAATATAACAACAATCTTGCCAGTTTATTGTTGGTGTAGGATTACCGATTCGGAAACCGTTTTTCTTACTTTTTTAAATCCGGCAAACATATCGTCTTCTGCGCGATAGCCAATTGGCATTATTAATACCGATTTTAATCCTTTGCTTTTTAAATCTAATATCTCGTCGTATTTCTCTGGGCTAAATCCTTCCATCGGACAAGAATCAATGCCTTGTGTAGCACAAACGGTTAGCATGTTTCCCATGGCTAGATAGGCTTGTTTGGTTGCCCAATCCTCAATGGCTTCTTGTTGTTTTTTAGAGAAGTCATCGATTAAAAAATCGCGAAACGGATTTAAAATAGCGTCTGGCGTATCTCTTATATTTTTAATTCTATTAAAATAGTTTAGTATGAATTCTTTATTAATATTGGTTTCAATACAGAATACTAATACCTGCGATGCTTGTGCTACTTGCTGCTGATTCATAGAATGTTCTACTAAATCTGCCTGCAATTTTTTATCCTGAATGACCACCAACTTTATAGGTTGTAAGCCATAAGATGTTGCTGTTAGATTAAATGCATCACAGAGTATTTGTAAAGATTTTTTATCAACTAACAGTTCTTGGTTGAAGGTTTTTGTAGCATATCGCCAAGATAAATGGTCTATTATATTCATTCTAGTTACTTATTTTGGCAAAAATACTATTTGTAATGACTTAATAACCAAGTTCTGCAAAAACTTATTGGGAGCAGAATAAAAAAAAAGTAATAAAACTTCACTTTTTTATTGGTAGGAACTAAAAAGGATTATATATTTGCACTCGCATTTGGAGAATATCCAATGAGGCACTCAAGGAGAATTGGCAGAGTGGTCGAATGCGGCAGTCTTGAAAACTGTTGAGGGTCACACCTCCGGGGGTTCGAATCCCTCATTCTCCGCAAAAGGAAAAACCATAACGAAAGTTATGGTTTTTTTGTTTTATATAAAATGCAAAGTTTTGCTTTAGTATTTTATGCAAAACAAAAATACAAATCAAGCTTTACTTGATTTGGTTTTCTATGCTTGTATTGGATAACCTTGGCGGGATATGCAATCCGAATGCTCCGCAAAAGGAAAAACCATAACGAAAGTTATGGTTTTTTTGTTTTATACAAAATGCAAAGTTTTGCTTTAATATTCCATGTAAACAAAAATACAAATCAAGCTTTACTTCATTTGGTTTTCTATGCTTGTATTGGATTACCTTGGCGGGATATGCAATCCGAATGCTCCGCAAAAGAACCCCATAAACTCCATATTTACGGTTTTATAATTCTAAATTGTACGATTCTTGTACGACTGGTAACTTCCATATTTCTACTACACCACAATGGGAAATCTTAAAACAACGTTTCATTCCATTCAGGAAAGGCAACTTTTTGAATAATAGTATTAATATTACTATCTACTTTCGGATTAAATAAATCGGTACTAACCGTATACGTTTCTAAACTAGATTCTGGAAAATCTTCCAGTATTAAATCCTTAATATTCTTTTCGCTTAAATCTGAAGACAACCAATTAGAATAATTACTTTCCTTTAAAATTACTGGTTGCCTTTTTTTAACGTTATGAATTTTAGCAAATAATGGAGAAGCTTCTTTAGTTAAAATGGTAAAGGTGATATAAGTATCCATTACAGAATAGAATCCCGCCAATGCTAATGGCTGTTTTTCTGCGTGCTGAATAAAGTATGGATATTTCTTTTTATTATATTCATGTGGTTCAAAAAAACCAGTTACAGGAATTATGCAACGTTTCTCCATAACAGATTCCTTATAAAGAAAATGATCAAATATTTTTTCTGACCTTGCATTTAATCCGCCTCCATACTTAACAGCTTCTTTGTAAAATGCTTTTATTTGATCTGAAGGTTTATGCGAAGGAACAATTCCCCAGACACCAGGAGCTATTACTTCTGCTTTCTCTTGTGGAATTACTAACATATTTGGATGTGCAAAACCATTTAAATGGTAATTTGGTGTATCAAAAACAGGACGTAAGTTATCGTTACTAATTTTAACTTTAAAATGCTTTTCAAGTTTTTTTGTTTTTTGAGTGGTACTAGTA
Organism: Lacinutrix sp. WUR7; assembly: GCF_016864015.1. NCBI lineage: Bacteria > Pseudomonadati > Bacteroidota > Flavobacteriia > Flavobacteriales > Flavobacteriaceae > Lacinutrix > Lacinutrix sp. WUR7. The sequence continues at coordinate 3,806,531 of NZ_CP045067.1, forward strand.
TGAAAACACATTATCTATAATTTTAAGGAAAGTTATAAAATAAATTTAACTTCCTCTCGGATCTAGTTTTAACGCTAATTTTCTGGACCAAACAATATCCAAACTGCAAAAATCGAAAGACACGGTTACTTTTCCGAAACAAGCATACACACCTAAACCATGAATGGGATATTTCTCTACCACTTTCGTAAAATGTACCGTATCAAAATAATTCCCTTCTTGATCTGTAAAGGTGCAAAAACGCAATATTTTTCCGTTAGAAGCTTTATGAAATCTAGTATTTACCAAAACGCCATAAAGTAAAACCGTTTTATTAATATGTGTATTCAAATCTTTAACCAAAATACTATCGTTTAGCGGCTCGTCAATTAAATCGAAATAATCACACAACGGAAACCCTAACAATTCCATTTGGTCATACGCTTCTTCTACAAAAGAAGTAGTAATGGTTGGCAAATCAAACTGCTTATGTTCTGTTTTAAATAGTTTGGCTTGCGCTGTTTTTGCTTTAGAAACACGCAGTTTAAAAATAGCTTGCCACAACAATGCAATCTTAGATCGTTTTGTAAACCGAAAAGCATCAATCCGAATCAGAATCGTTAACTGCTCTATGCTAATGGTGACTCTATCGATAAAATCGTCTAACGATTTAAACCTTCCATAAAGCTGTCTTTCGCTTAATATTCGTTTAACAACTAGAACTTCTAAACTTTTTAAATACCCAAAACCCAAATAAATACGTTTCCCTTTTATAATTGTTGGATGATCGCTGGTATTTACGCAAGGCGGATTAATAATTCCGCCACACATTTTAGTTTCATGAATATAATGTTCTGCACTATAAAATCCGCCGCCATTATTTAAAACAGCTACCATAAATTCTAAAGGAAAATAACATTTTAAATACAAGCTCTGATAGCTTTCTACCGCATAGGAAGCCGAATGCCCTTTTGCAAATGCATAGCCTGCAAAGCTTTTAATTTGGTTCCAGACTTCCAACGTTAATTCGTCTTTATAACCTCTAGCTTTACAATTAGCAATGAATTTTTCTTCTACAGCTACAAATTCCGATTTCGAACGATATTTCCCGCTCATTCCTCTTCTTAGCACATCTGCTTCGCCTAACGTTAATCCTGCAAACTGATTCGCCACTTTTAGAACATCTTCTTGATACACCATAATTCCGTAGGTATCTGGCATAATCTGAAGCAATATCGGATTGGCTTCTTTGCGTTTTTCAGGATGCCGTTGCCGCACTATAAATTCCTGTTTCATTCCAGATCCGGAAACACCTGGTCTAATAATAGAACTTGCTGCAACCAATCCTAAATAATCTTGTGTTTGTAGCTTTTGCATCAATCCGCGCATGGCTGGTGATTCTACATAATAGGCACCAATCGCTTTTCCGCTTTTAAGCAAATGATTAATCTTCGGATCTTTTTTAAACTTCTCGACTTGGGTAATATCAATTGGCGGTAATTCTGGTCGGTTGTATCTTATAATTTCTATAGCTTCTTTAATTTTTGCTAATCCGCGTTGTCCTAAAATATCAAACTTAAAAACACCAACATCTTCAGCAATCATCATATCAAATTGTACCGTTGGAAAGCCTTTTGGTGGCATGTCTGTTGCCGAATAATAATAAATTGGTTTATCTAGAATTAGAATACCACAAGAATGCACGCTTATATAATTTGGAAAGCCTTTAATTAAATCGCCATATTTTAAAACTAAAGCGGAAATCTCATCTAGAGCATCTTTAGAGAATCGTCCGCTACTCAATTTATCGATTTCCTCTTTTGGCAAGCCGAATACTTTTCCCAATTCCCGAACAACCGCTTTATATTTAAAGGTATTATAGACTGCTAACAGCGCCACGTTTTTAAAGCGTTTAAAAATATAGTTGGTAATATCTTCGCGATCTTTCCAAGAAAAATCAATATCAAAATCTGGTGGTGATGCGCGAAACGGATTGATAAAACGCTCAAAATACAAATCCAATTCAATAGGATCTACATCAGTAATTCCTATAATATAAGCGACAATACTATTGGCACCACTTCCTCTGCCAACGTGGATATAATCCATGCTTTTAGAATAGGTAATAATATCATAATTGATTAAAAAATAGGATACAAAATCCAAGTCCTTAATGGTTTTTAATTCGGTAGCTACACGTTGCATTACTTTTTCATTCGGATTCGAATACCTGCTATGCAATTTAGTAGCACACAAGGTTTCTAACATCTTATAATCTGCTTCCTTAGTCTCTAAATACACACTTTGGTTTTGTGGAGCTCTATCTTTTCCGAAGTAAAAATTAATGGTACAAGCATCTAAAAGCTGTGCTGTATTTTCTATAATAAACGGAAAATCTGCAAACGCTTTTTTCAGGTTTTCTAAAGACAGCATCACATCTGTTTCCCGGCATTCTTCCGTTTTTTGAAGCTTGCTTAACAAGGTGTTATTATCTATTGCTCGCAATAATCGATGGGCATTAAAATCCCGTTGACTTCTAATAGTCACCTGTTGGTGAACGACTAGCTTTTCTTTAAAATCTTTATAAACGGAAAAAGGAAGCTTCCGAAGTTCTTCCGCAGAAACACCAATAAATTCATTCGCATAAAAAACAGTCTTTTCCTGTTGCAAAACCTGTTCAAACGGATAAATAACAAAGGCATTTTCAAAGCTTGGTGCCACATTAGGGATTTTCGTTTTACTATGGCTATGCTGTGATAAAAAGGCATTCAATTCCTGAAAACCGGCATTATTTTTCGCCAATCCCACAAACTGCTGTGCTGCGCCATTTCTAAAATCGATACCAACAATAGGTTTAATAGCATATTGTTTCGCTTTTTGGACAAAATTCAGACATGCCGAAGTATTATTAATATCGGTTAAAGCAAGGGTTTGGATACCGTTTTCTTTCGCTAATGCTAATAAATCGACTTCCGAAAAGGTACCAAAACGCAAGGAGTAATAGCTATGACAATTTATATACATTATAGTTTTCTATGTGCTAATACAACTGGTGGTTCGCCATTGAACGGGTTATTAAAACGCCCTATGGTTTTTGCGCCTATCGATCCTGCTTTTTGGATACTTAATTCGCCATATTTTCCTCTTATAGTATCCATAGCATGATACAAACGCAGCATTTCTTCGGTATCATCAAAAAGGTTGATTTGGTAATTCCCACTAACAATATGCGTGAACTTTACGCCTACCAATCGGATTAATAATCGGCGTTGGTACAACTGATCAAAGAGTTCTAAAATTTTAGGAATAATCACATGGTCTGCACTGGTGTACGGAATCTTATGCTGTTTGGTGTAGGTATTAAAATCCGAATAACGAATCTTTACACTAATACAAGCGGTTAGCTTCTCCCCTTTTCGCAACTGATAGGCAAGATTTTCTGCCATCGCAAAAACGGTCGTTCGCAATTTAGTGACATCAATAGTATCTTTGGTAAACGTGCGTTCTGTAGAAATAGACTTCCGTTCATGAAAAGGAATTAATGGCGGGTTATCGATACCATTGGCACGTTTCCAAATGGTTCTACCGTTTACTCCCAAAGCGCTGACTAACATTTCCACAGGCATTTGTTGTACCACACGAACGGTATCTACGCCTAAATTTCTTAAAATTTGATAGGTTTTCGTACCCACCGAAGGTATTTTCTTAATCGATAAAGGTGCTAAAAACGATTTTTCAAAACCAGGATCTATTTGCAATTGGTTATTGGGTTTCGCTTCGCCTGTAGCAACCTTGGAAACAATCTTATTTGCCGATAACCCGAAGGAAATTGGCAAACCGGTTTCTCGAATGATAGTTGCTCGCAATTCCGAAGCATACTTATAGCTTCCAAAAAAGGTATCCATACCACTTAAATCGGCATAAAACTCATCGATACTCGCCTTTTCAAAAAGGGGAACTTTCTCCTTAATAATTTCGGTCACCAGATGGGATTGTTTGGTATAAATGGAAGCATTGCCACGAATGACTACTGCTTCCGGACATAAACGTCGTGCCACCTTCATTGCCATACCAGAATGCACTCCAAAACGTCTAGTTTCATAGCTACAAGCAGCCACAACACCTCTATCTCCAGTGCCTCCAACCAGTAATGGTCTTTTCTGTAAACGACTATCTATCAGTCGTTCACAAGACACAAAAAAGGTATCTAAATCCAGATGCAAAATATTTTTTTTCATGTTGTAAAATTAGCTACATTTACAAGCAATTATTGCTTATATTTGTAGCATTATGAAATTTATATCTAAAAACATACGTCATTTAAGAAGTTTAAAAGGAGTTACGCAAGAAGTGCTTGCCGAAGATTTACAGGTAACCCGATCACGTATAAGTTCTTACGAAGAAGGTCGCTCTGCGCCTACCATTGAAATGCTCATTCAATTGTCGGATTATTTTAAACTTCCTATAGATATTTTGCTTCGCAATGATTTAACGAAAGCAAAAGACACGTCGTTTATCGAATTAGGAAACCAGCGTGTACTCTTTCCTATTACTGTAGATAGCGATAATGAAAACCTCATTGAAATTGTTCCTGTAAAAGCTTCTGCAGGGTATTTAGCAGGATATGACGACCCGGAATATATTGAGCAACTTCAAAAAATAAAATTGCCGTTTTTACCAACAGGAAAACATCGAGCATTTCCTATTAAAGGAGATTCCATGCTTCCCATGAAAAATGGCGCATTTGTTATTGGCCGTTTTGTAGAAGATAGAAGTGAAATAAAAACAGGAAAAACCTATGTTTTAATCACCTTAAATGATGGTATGGTCTATAAACGCGTGTACAATAATATCGATTTGAATGGCTCTTTGTTACTCATGTCAGACAATAAAATATACAACGATTATAGTGTGCCAATTAATGAAGTATTAGAACTTTGGGAGTTTACTTGTAGTATTAATACCCAAGAATACACCGAAGAAGAACTAAAAATTAGTAGTATTCTCGGTATGTTTAACGAATTAGGCGTAGAATTAAAAGCTTTAGAACGAATTATAAGATGATGTACACCATTATTGATGTGGAAACTAGCGGAACTAGTAACCGAATTACAGAGATTTCCATTTTTAAATACGACGGAAAACAAATTGTAGATGAGTTTACATCGCTTGTCAATCCCGAAGTGATCATTCCAGTATATATTACTTCCTTAACCGGAATTGATAATGTGATGGTTGCTAATGCGCCTACTTTTTCGGAAATCGCAGCCGATGTATTAGCCATTACCGAAGACACCACTTTTGTAGCACATAATGTCAACTTCGATTATAATGTGATACGTAATGAATTCAAGGCTTTAGATATCGATTTCAATCGAAAGAAACTATGTACTATTCGTTTGTCACGCAAGCTCATTCCGGGGCATAAATCGTATAGCTTAGGAAAACTTTGTGCTGCTTTACATATTGATATTGTTGGCAGACATAGAGCACGTGGCGATGCCGAAGCAACCGTTGTTTTGTTTGAAATGCTATTGCAGAAAGAAGGTGCCGAAACAGTTTTTAATGACTTCTTAAAGAAAACCTCTAAAGAAGCGACATTGCCTTCGCATTTACCGACTTCCGTGTTTAATAACCTATCGGATAAAGCAGGGATTTATTATTTTAAAAATAAGAAAGGCAAGATCCTTTACATTGGAAAAGCGAAGAATATCAAGAAACGTGTTTTAAGCCATTTTTACAGCAAGGCACAGAAATCTTTAGATCTTTGTCGGGAAACTTCTGATATTGACTTTGAGCTCTCTGGAAGTGAACTTATCGCTTTCCTAATGGAAGATGCTGCGATTAAACAGCATTATCCGGAATTTAATGTGGTTTCCAAACGCGCACCAAAAGCCTACGCTATTTTTAGCTATGAAGATAGAAAAGGAATAACCCATTTGGCATACAATACCTTAAAAGCAACACCAAACGCCTTGCAAACCTTTTCTACTATTGCCGATTGCAGACAGTATCTAGAAAAAATGTGTACGGAATTTGAACTGTGTCCGAAGTTTTGCCATTTACAAGAAGCGGTTACACAATGCTCCCATTATAAGATTACGACTTGCAAAGGCGTTTGTTGCGATACCGAAACGGTAAACGATTATAATGCAAGGGTCACGGCAGCAATTACCTATATCACGGAAAGCAAACAAGATTTAGTGCTCAAACAAAAAGGACGAAACGCGCAGGAAGAGGCTTTTGTACTTATTAAAAAGAATGTGTATTTGGGATATGGTTTTGTGGATAAATCGGAACAAATAACGACTCCTGAGGATTTAGAGAATTTCTTGATTCCGCAAAAGGATAATTTGGATGTGCAGAAGATATTGCGAACGGTATTGCGCGTGTAGTTAAGTGATCTGATTATTTTTTGGTCATTACGAGGCACGAAGCAATCTGTTTGTTGTTTACGAAAACTTAATGAGGTTGCTTTGTCCTACGTCCTCGCAATGACAGTAAAGACAGTGACGTTACAATGCATCAAACAAATCCTTCCACTCTGGATTCATACTTTCTATTAATTCTATTTTTTGTGCTCTGCTTCCACCTTTTAATTGTTTTTCTCTAGCAATAGCATCTCCAATCCTTTGGTGCGCTTCATGATATACCAACTTGTCTACATTGTATCTTGCTGTAAACGATTTTTTATTATGTTTTTCTTTATGTTGTAGTATGCGTATTTTTAAATACGCCGTTACACCAACATAAAGTGTTGTATTATTTTTATTGGCTAGTATGTAAATGTAACCTGGTTTCATAATTGTATGTGTCATTGCGAGGCACGAAGCAATCTGTTTCTCTTTTGGTCATTGCGAGGTACGAAGCAATCTGTTTAATGATTACGTTTCCATTCATAAGACTGCTTCAGGTTTACTTCGTTACCTCGCAAAGCTCTCAGTGACAGTCTAAAATGAATGCTAATTAACAATCTCTTTTTGTGTACCTATTCTATAACAACGTTCTTCACCAAGATATTGGGGATCCCCATGTTTCTCCGACCAAAAGCCTTCTAAAATATCTTTAGTAATGCATTTATAAACGACTACGCCTTTATAGATTACCGCATCATCGCCTAAGTAGTTAAAATTAATAACCAAGATATTGTCTTTAAAAAAACCGGTTCCCGATTGCTTTTGGTTGTTGTTGATGAGCCACGCTGCTTGTATGCGCTGGTTTTCGTCTAGGCTTAAGGTTAGCGTTCCTTGATAGGTTGCTGCTGCTGCGTCTTGGTTGGAGCCGGTTATTTGGTAGGTTCCTGGGAGTTGGGTTAGTTGCATTTTTATTTGTTATGTCATTGCAAGCGTAGCGAAGCAATCTGTTTGTTGTTTACAATTTAATTTTTTTTTTCAATTATTGAATGATTTGACAAACAATAAAAATTGCAGATCCAACTCTGTCGGACCTACAATTAAGATAGTATTTTAATACCTATACTTTTAAATATTCAAGAACCTGTTTCCAAGATTCATAAGGTTTACTACCAAACATAATATGTTCTCCCTCAAAATCGGCTACGCCATGGTTTTTAGTATCATCAATAATATAATCCCCTTTTACTAAGTTTTTATGATGTGTAAGTATGAGTCTGTTTTTAGCTTCCAAACCTATATGTTTTTCAACCCATAAACGTTTTTCCATCCAACAATGTGGATTACTCCAAACCGGAGTGGTAACAATATAACAATCATAATTATTGCTTAATTTTTTAAAAGCATCAATAGCTCCATCCATTGGTTTATTGTTTAAGAAAAACCCAATTGTATTCTTCTTTTCTATAAATGGTCCTTCCCCCAATTCTACTAATACACCATCCATGTCAAATAATACTATTTTTTTCATCCTTTTTAAATTTTACTAATTAATAAATAATTTTGTTTCCTTTTTGATGCATTATACTCTTGGAATTCACAATAAAAACAAGTGATTAAAGTGTTATTATCTATCTTTATAAATAATTCTTTGTTCGCGTTTTTATTTATTTTCCTTATCACGTTTCTACTAACAACCAGAAGTGTATTACTATTTTTAAATTCTATTTTTCTTAAAATTTGGATTAAAAGATTATCGCTAATTTGTCTGTCCCATTGTCTGTAATTAAAATGTTCTGTTTTATTAAAACCTGCTATAGAGTTTCTCATGATACGCTTTCCTCCTTTCTTAAATCTTGGTTCTTGTCATTTTCCCAATCATAAATACCACCTCTTTTTTCAAATTTATCCAAATCATAATCCATTGTTTTTAGAGCCTCTTGTATACCAACCTCTAAAATGGGTTTACTATAGTTATGTGTTCCTTGTGCATTATCAAAAAAGCGTCCTGCAGGATCTACCATAACATAACTTCCTTTAATTTCATCATTAGATTCTGGAACTATAGTTTTTACATCTTTATGCGTGTTTAAAAAATGAGAGTATTCTGCATTTGTAATTTTAAATTCATCAATTTTATTATCATTCTGACCTTTTATTGGTAATACTTGCAATACTTTCCAACGTTTTGGTTTTGCATGTTCAATAAAATCTACTAAGTTGTCTTTATAGTTTACTTTGTTAACTACAGTATTAATTTTTAAGCCATAACCATATTGATGAATTTTATCTATCAAGTCATAATAAAATGCTTTGCTTAAGGCTCTTTTTCCTGTAATTGCTCTCCCTATTTTAATATTATTTTCATCTTCTAAACTATCTATACTTACTGCAATCCAGTCTAGGTACGGTTTATTGTTTTCTAAAAATGCATCTGTTAATTTACTACCATTAGTAACAATCATAGTAGTCATACCTAATTGTTTTGCTGTTTTAATAAGGTTTGGCAACCACTTACAAAGCAAAGGTTCTCCGCCAGCAAAAGTTATTTTTTCAAATCCTGCTGCTGCTATTTTTCTTACTACTTCTAAAGCTTCGGTTTCTGGTAAATGTCCTTTTGGTAAAATGGTTTGTTTTACGTCTTGAAAGGTTGCAAAACAAAACTTACAGCGCATGTTGCATGGTTCCCATAAATGAAAGTTTATACTTGGAATTTTAGTTACACTATTACTCTTTTGATAATGTTCCATTATTAAGTCTGCAACTTCATTGGCTGTTAAATCGCCCGTATTAATAACCAAATCATAGTTTTTATCATTAGTAAAATCTACACCATAGTTTTCTTGAAATCGATCTTTCATAATTTGGTTTCTTTGCTTAATAGCTTTGGCACTTGTGGACTCGTCACTTCTATTCGCTTCATGTATTCTTTTAGAAGCACTTTCATCAGATGCTTTTAATAATACATGAAATGCATTTTTTATAAAGTGGAATCCTAATCTATAATCAATTACAAGATTCTCTTTGCTATTACATTCTAATCTAAACTTCTCATCTATTTCAGTATCCAATTCTGGTTGTGTTTTACATTTCTCTTGAAATTCGTTAATAGTCAATCCATACTTTTCCATTGCATATTTCCTAGAATAATTTCCAACAGAAATAAACTCAAAGTTTAATTGTTCTTGAATACGTTTTCCTACTGTAGATTTTCCTGTTCCTGCAAATCCGCTTAATGTTATTTTGGTTTTCATAATTTTTGGTTTTTTTAATCTCATCCTTAAACTAAAAGGATGAGATTAGGTTAGTTTTTACTTGTTTGCGTTTTTAGCTCCTGCACTTTGTGCTCTTGCTGTAAAACTTCCTTTTGTTACACCTCCTGAATTTGAAGATCTAGCAGTACTACTTTGTATTCTCGCAGCTGCTTTACTTGTCATTGGTCTTGATTTACTCATGTTTTTAAATATTTATTAAATACTCAAAGACTTATTATTTAGTAGGCTTTCTACTAATTATCCTTTGATTACACCTGCAATGTCGAGAAGAATAGAATTATATTATTACATTTGGGATAGAGAGGCTATATTTGGGATATCGAGTACTTTTTTTGTGATATTAAAAAAAGAGTAGATTTAAAAATCCCTTTTTTAGAGAAGTAACTACTAACAACTAGACAATTTTTATGTATTACTATTCAGAGTTAAATGAACAAATAGAAGTATTAAGAACCGCAACTTTTATACTATTAGGTTTATTAATATTAATAGTCATTAGAAATTGGTATAACCTGTTCAGAAAACGATCCTTCCGAAAAAAGAACAAACAGTTAAAAAAAGAATTAGAAGTAACTAAATTAGCCGCTTCCAAATATGATGTACAGTTAAAAAAAGGAGAAAGCTTAGAAAGAAAATTAAATAAAAAACACACGGAAATCTTCCAACTACAACAAGAAATGGAAGATTACAAACAAAAATTCTATTCCTATTTAAGTCAAAAAGAAAAAGAAATAGCACAACACAAAGAAGCTAATAATCACCAAAAAAGAGCTTACGAACGTTTTGTAAACTATAAAAATGTGGAAGCTAACAATACCAGACTCGGTGCGCATTTTATTAAAAATGTAATTAGTCAGATTTATGTGGACATGGAGGAAACCGATAATAGTTACAAGTCCTTTCTAGGAATTAACTATAAAATGGGTAAAAACAAAAATAAAGTACCGCCAATAAAAGCCTTAAAAAACATTTTTAAGCTATTAGATTATAACGTCTCAGCTTTAAATAAAGAAAACACCTCTTTAGAAGAAGAATTAGAACATATCACTATGTTTTTAGATCTTATTAAATATCTTAAACCAAATGCGAACATACAGTTTGATAATAGTTTAAGACAAGAACAAAAAGAAAACATAAAGATCAAACCCACTTTGTTTTTCCCTTTTGTAGAAAACGCATTAAAGCATGGAAGCTTAAACAATACAGACTCGTTTATAAGTATTGTGTTAAAAGAAAATAAAAACAAGCAACTAACCTACTGCTTGGTGAATAGTGCAGAACAGCGATTAGATTATGAAACCAAAGTCGCAGAATCTTCAAATTTTGGGCTAAATGCTTTACAACAATTACTAACTGCCTATTATCCAAATAGCAAACTAGAACATAAAACATTGCCCAATAATCAATATTTGTCGGAACTAACCTTAAGCTTAAATTAAATGATAAAGTATATACTTGTAGACGATGACCAAAGTGTTTTAAAATCTGTTAAAGTTAAAATTGATACTCTATCAAAAGATTACGATTTACAACACGTAAAAAGCTATGACAGTTCTAAACAAGCTTTCCAGGAGATAAACGAAGATGATTTTGATTTACTCATTGTAGATTTTGAAATGCCTGTGTATAACGGTATTGAATTAGCTCAAAAAATAGCAACGAATAAAAAAGTTATTTTTTTAACGTCTACAACTAATAATGAAAAAAAAGTAATCAATAGTCTAGATATCTCTGGTTTCTTAAGCAAACCTTTTGATATTGAAGAATTTGAAGAAATTTTGAAAAATAAGATTTTGGGGAAAGTGAAAACTACTTTTAATAAAAATAGTACAAACTTCATCACTTTACCAATTGGCAGCAACAAAGAAGTGCGTTTTAGACCTGAACAAGTCTATTACATTAGTACTTCCTTAATTAGTAATGGATGGAAGCCTAGTAAGAAATCTCAGAAATTTGAAAAAATTAAGGCAGATAAACCTCATAAAAACTACTTACATATTTATGGTGAAAATGATGAAATGTTATTTGAAAATGTAAGAATGAAGATTATAGATATAAATAAAGAACTATTCCGTTATAATTTCGAAAAAATCAGCCAAAGCACTATTATCAATATGTCTCATATAAAAGAAAGAAAGAATACTACTGTTTATTTATATAACTGCAAAACAGAATTTGAAATCACAGATAGAGAAAAAACAGGATTTATGGGAAAATTAAGGGCTAAATTTAAGGTTTAGCATCAATAACAATTCTAAAAGCTATAACACGCTACTTCCTAACCCGATATCAAACACTACATTCTCAATTACCGCATAAAGAATATAAAAAACACCTCTAATACCTTAAAAACGTAGCTTTCAACATTCCCTTAATTTCATCAACCAAAGTAATTGGTTCCATCACCTTAACACTACTACCATACATTAAAATGCGTTCTACAAGTGATCGATTAGGAATTACATCCAATGAGATTTGAAACGCAATATTTGTATCCAGAAGTATTTGCTGGGAATGATGTAAAGGCAATGTTTTTACATACTGTCCTTGTTCTGGAGTAAAAGACAATACTACTCTTTGTTTGGTGTTTTCGGAATACACCATACCAATAACATCATGATACAGGTAGTTAATATCCACATCTGTATTGGGTTCAAACGTATTTTCAGTTAACTGTACGTTAGACACTCTATCCATTCCAAAATTCCTAAATTCTTTTACGCCTTCTTGTTCTCCAATAATATACCAACGATTAGCATACTCTTTTAATAAATAGGGTTTTAACAATCGTTTTGTAGTTGTGTTTTTCTGAAAATTATAATGCGTAAAGCTAATTTCTCTATGTTGCTTTATTGCTGTTAAAAACAGCTCTAAATATTGTATTCCTTGAAGTCCTTCACTATTATCAAAAACAATATGCTCTAAAGATTTGCTTTTAGTTTTAAAACTTTCTTTTAGCAAATCTGCTGTATTTACTAATTCTAAAAAACGAACAAAGTTTTCAAAATTCGGACTATTATCATAATCAATATAATAGTTGTTTCTAGAACTATCATATAACACCTCAACCCCAAACTCATTTCTTAAATCATCAAAATCACGTTGAATTGTTCGCTTGGTATGCTCAAAACCATTATCAAATAAAAAGTCTTTTATAGCTTCAAAAGAAGTATCTCGTCCATTTTTAATTTTTTCTATGATTAATGAATACCGTTTTATTTTTCCTTGTACAGACATTTTTACTATTTAAGAAATTAACTCTAATCCAGTATACTCATTTACTAATTCCTTCCAGCTTACAGGTGTTTTTATAAAAGTCTCCACAGTCCCACCAATAGCGGTGAAATCCACGTTTATTTCATAACCTTCTGAAGCATAATCATTTTCTAAGTACTGATTATACTCTAAAACCAAACCTTCTAAATCTTCAAGAAGATCATAATCTAAGCGATCCGCATAATCGAGATATCTCATACTGTGAATAACTGTTTTCACACCGTTGACAACCATATAAATCGCTATGCGGTTATGCATATCGACACTGTTTATTTTAAATTTTTTCTCTGGATATTTACTCAAATACTCTATACCATTACCAGAGTCAAAATACTGCTGTAAATCTATTCGGGCTTGTTTGTCAGTGGTTTGAGAAATCCCCAAACCACTGTACAATACATCTAAAATACTTCCGTAATGCTGAAAAACTTGTTTTCTAGCTTCTATTGGTGACACATGATGAAACTCTTTTTTTGTTTCTACCAAATCGGCTTTAGTAGGTGTTTCATTATGAGATTCATCATGAATATTGGGTACTGCTCTTCGCCAGTATTTAGTTTCTATTTGGTAGTGCATGGTCAATAAATACTAGTTTACTTTTTTAAATTTTTCTAGCCATTTTTCAAAATGAACACGATCATTATTTCTTTCATTTTCAAACCATTCACAACAAACCCAATAACTATTGCCATTAATTTCAATTGGGTCTTTCCAATAATGTAAAGGACTAGTACTATTAATTTTATCTTCTAATAATGGATATTGTATATCAAATAATTCTTTAGACTTTTCCTGAGACTTCATTTGTGAAATTTCGTCATTATTAATAAAATTCCCTGCAACTAATTCATTAAGTTTTCTTTGTACAAATTTTCCGATTTTTTCCTTTTCATTGTTATTTTTAAACTGATCTGCAATATTTTTGGCTGTATCTCTTATACTTGGTTCAACATGTAAATTCGTCTGTAAAGACTCAACTGCTTTTTGTATTAAATCCTTATTTTCCTCCCAAAACTGAGTTAACAAATCACTTTCTTCCTTTGTAATTGCCATAAATTGATGTGTGTTTTTAATGTTTTCTACTGGATTCCTTAATGCTATAATGTAATCTTTTAATATATGAAAAGTAGAATCATTAAGATCCTCGTCGAAAAGCGGTGTTATTATTAAATCTAATATATTTTGATAATTGATCTGTATAAAATCTTTACATATACATTCAGGACTTTCTAATTGATCTAATTCAAAAAGCGAAATCGGAGTTAAATAAACAAAGAAAGTATTTATATCATTGTTATTCTTATTATTAATCGAATCAAAATAACGCAGTGTTTGTTTATTAAACTCACCACTATATACCTTGTTCTCAACAATTATTTGCAATTTAAATTCGTCAATATTACATTCAATTATTAAATCAATTTCTCCATTAATTCCTTCTCTAAAATTTTCTATTACTTTTAATGAATTAATAGAATAATCTCCAAGTACTAGTTTTTTATACAACTCCATATCAATTGTATTTTCATTAAAAAACTTGCTAGCAATTAAAACATCAATTAAATATCCCACTGCAACCTCTGAAACCATACATTCTTTACTAAAAAGCCATTTCAAAAATGAAGTATGCCTAATTTCTTTCCTATTTACCCCATAAATCTCCATTAAAGATTTAGTAGAATAAATATCCATCAGCTTCTTCGTCGATTGACTATTTTTAAAAGCTATAATTCTTTTTGTTAATTCTTTCATTCACTTAGTGTTAAATTAATTTTACTGAGAAGATATTATTGTTATTATTGACTACAACCACTCCATAACCGTTTTGTGTAACAAATACTGGTTAAATTGTTTGGACACCTTTTTAAAAGAAAGCCGTTCTCCTTTATTTTTATTTACATAATGATAAGCGCGCATTGTTAGTGCTAACTCCTCGTGCGTCTTTAGTTGTAATATATTAATGTTTACTGTTTTTAAACAGTTCGCTACAAACTGTTTCAAGTTATTTGCGCTGGATTGCGCTTCGTTAAAAGTCATATTCTCATATACTTCTAAATAGTCTTTAAATTCCTTTAATACGTTATCCATTGTTTTATTTTTTAATGAATACAAATATCATATGGCAGCTACGACAAAATATGTCGTCATCACAAAAAATCTTTTATTTAGTTAGATTTAAACCTGTAATTTGCAATATACTCTTCCCTATAGAATTGTCTAAACTCCCATCCCCATCCAAAACAGATACAAAGCCCATTTTACATTGATGGTCAATTTCTGAGGTTTCATCACTTACATGTTTTGAATAATCATCTGTTAAATAAGATTTAAACTTATTTTCGGCATAATCACCAGGATATAAAAGCATCGCTTTTTCGGCATCCCAAAAACGACAATAGGTATACATCTGTCTTAAATCAGAAACAGAAGCAGAACTCTTTTGTGGTCGTTTCCATTTTGTATCGATGATAAAAGTTTTCTTGCCTTGTCGTAATACAATATCTGGTCTTAAACTATTACTTCCCCAAAACGATTTAGATTCCTGACCAGACACTTCCATATTGGTGCCTTCACATGCTTTTTGTAATTGCTTTAAAATATAGGTTTCCCACAACTCATTCATATCAAATAGTAGCGATAACATCTTTTCTTTACCACTGGTAATATCTGGCGAGTAATTTAGAATAATCAATCTTGCTAATTCTAATGCATAACCATAACTATTCGTTTTTCTGTTTAGTTGGATTGCATTTAACTGTTTTGCTGTAATGGTTTTAGTTTCGACTTCTGGAAAGTTTATTTGCACTCTATTTACTAAGTCTTGTAATCTAGAACCACTAGTAAACTGACTAACAACAGTTAAAGCTTTTTGTAATACTTGGTGTAAAAAGTGATTGCTATCATATACTTGATGTGTAGTATAAAAACGTTCTTTATGCACTATATTTTTTCTAATATGACCAGCAAATTCTAATTTTCCTTTTAAAGCTTTTGTATTATTGGTTTGCTTTCTATATTTTTTAATTAATCCTTTTCTAACTAAACTTTCTACTTCTAGTAAATACAATTCAAAATATACTTCTAATAAATTTAGGTGTTGCCTTTTTACATGAGCAGCACCAGAAGACTCTGCTTTAAGCTTACCACAAGCCTGTAACATTTTTAATAATACACCTTTCCATTTATTATCAGCATCCTCTTTATCCGCTTTTGGGTGTATCTCAATTGTTAAACCATCCACTTGAATAACACCAACGTACTGATTAAACTTGATGCCTTTAGCAATAGGCTCAAAGTAATTACCATCGTGGTATTCATTCAGTTTTAAAAGTGCATCTAAATGCGTTTGTTTAAAACCTTTTTCACCAATACACAATCGTTGATGCTCAAAAACAGCTATGTTATTACGTTTTGTCAATTAATTTTCAAGTATTTCTTTTTTACCAAGTAATTCGGAAACTGCATCCATAATAGTATCTGCATTTACTAGGTTTAGTTTATAACTAGGTATTTTAAAATCGTTTGCATTTTCATAATCAAAACTTGCAAAATCGACTTTATCATTCTTTATTTTTTCAATAAATCCTTTTCCAAGCACTAAACCAATTTTACCATAATCCCCATAAAAGTATTCTTGTAATAATGGTACTATTTTATTGTTAAAAGCATTTGCTAATTTTTTAGTAGAATCAACATTTACAAAGTAAGAATGTCCAATAGTATGATCTCTATCTATTAATAATTCTATACGTAGATTAATGGCTTCTAATATTCCTGACAGCTCAACATCCTCTACATATTCATTTTCAATAACACTATAATCAGGCATCATTTCTTTAAATTCAAACCTACGACGTAAAGCTGTATCTAAGGCTTCTACACTTCTGTCAGCAGTATTCATGGTGCCATAAATATCTAGGTTTGATGGTACACTAAATTCTTTTTTAGAGTAAGGTAATTTAATGCTTAATTCATTCTTAGCGCCTTTTCGCTTATCCACTTCAATAAGTGTAATTAGTTCTCCAAAAATAGCAGAGACATTTCCTCTATTTATTTCATCTATAAAAATAGCATATCTATTATCTGGATCGTTTTTAGCTCTAATGCATAATTCTTTAAACACACCATTCTCTATTCGATACCCTAAATTTGTGGTTTCCTCTCCTTCTTCTGGAGAAATTGGTTTTATACCTTCTATAAAATCTTCGTAAGCAAAAGATTGGTGAAAAGTTACAAAGTCATAGTTTTTAATTTCTTTTTGAGGACTAATATTAAAGTCATTTACATCTTTTAAAATATCCAATATTTCTGGGCTTTGTTCTTTTACCTCATCCGATAACAATTGCCATGTTTTGTTTTTATTCTTATCGAAAATTAATGGATTCTGACGTTGCTTATAAGCTACGTTTTCAGATTCTTCAATAGTATGCATCTGTAAAGTTCCCCATAATGTTGCTCTTACATTTTTAGATTCAGAAAGTGCTGCTTTTTTAGCAACCCATCTGTTTTCTAAAATATCATTTACTCTAGCTGTTCCAATTTCAACAAGCGCTAAAGCAACAACTTGCCACCAAGTTAATTTAGTAACGGTTTCTTCAAAATACTTCTCTTTGGTTACCGCGTTTTCTTTCAGTGTATAGTTATCAAACAATTGAGCTTTTAAATAATAGGTTTTTCCTGTTCCAGGAGGTCCATAAAGTATTTGGTTTGTAGCAGTACTATTTATTTTTTGAAATGAATCCTTTTTAACAGTAATACCATGCCCTTCTTTAATAAATTCTATAAATGCTTTTATAGAATCAGAATATAAACCCTTACTACCATAAGATGGATCAGCAGAATAATAATATTTAGTTT
Organism: Lacinutrix sp. WUR7; assembly: GCF_016864015.1. Taxonomy (NCBI): domain Bacteria; kingdom Pseudomonadati; phylum Bacteroidota; class Flavobacteriia; order Flavobacteriales; family Flavobacteriaceae; genus Lacinutrix; species Lacinutrix sp. WUR7. The sequence goes on from NZ_CP045067.1 coordinate 3,824,271, forward strand.
TTTTATTTTTTTGATTTTCTATTAAATCTTGATACAACAATGTGAGTGTTGCTATATTTTTTTCAGAATAGATATCTTTATTTAAAAGCTCATTTAAAATATCTATAGCTCTTAAATAATAATTTATTTTATCACTACTTTCATTTCCTTTTAGCCAGTTTGAGTATTGTACCTTTATTATCTCAGACTGATTGTTTGGCCTATATTTATCAAATCGTTTTTTTAGTTTCTCTTTCATATTCGAAAACTCTTCTTTAGAAATTCTATGAGCGTCAAATGTTGGGTTTACCTTTTTTTCTACTTCTATTTGATTATTTATTATTGGTATTAATTTAGATAAATCCCTGTCTACATCTTTTAGCATAACAGCTATGTCTGTATATGATTCTTGTTTTGGTTTTGTTCTAATCGTATACATCTTATTATCAACACCACTAACACGCTTAACACCAATGCTTTCCGCGACAAATTCAAACGCAGATTTTATTAAATTTAAAGCGGATTTATTTTGAGTATTATGAGGAGAATTTGTTTGCGACAACTTAAAATCATAACTAAATTTGGAATAGTCAGAAGAAATTTCAAAAATTAAACCAATACAATCACTTGAGGAACCAGGGAAATTCACTGGTAATGTCCAAAATGTAACTGCGAAATAGCGTGATTTTTCTGTACCAATAAAATAATCTAATTCAGCACCTTTAGAGCCATTTTGCCTTAAAGAAAATGTGAAATTTTCATCTTGTTTATTTTTATTATTTAACCAATTATAAACTTGTTTCTCATAATCTTTATAAGTAATCATACCTTTCTCTTTTTTTACAATCGTAAATCCATTACGTTCAAAAGCATTAAAACAGTCTGTACCTTTTCCGCCTTTAAAATAGCGTTCTATTTTTCTACCTTCTGCATGAAAATTAGCATAAGCCATTATGGCTTTTGGTGGATACGTTTTATTATTATAAAAAACATCATAAGTTGATGAAGGTCCGAACTCATTTGGATATCCTTTTTCTTCAAAGTCTTTTATAGCTTGTAATATATGATCTTTAGTTACTTGATTGAATAGCATATTATATAATTAATTTATTATTACAAAGAGCTAATTCAAAATCCTACAGAGAATTATGTCTCGCTTTTTTGGAAAAATTAAAAAAGTAATACTGAACATTACTTTTTAAAACTTTGTTCTAAACCCATTTCTCTAATTTTATCTAACCATTCATAAATCATGGTTTGGCAATATTTAGGTTTTCCGTCTTCATTCTTTTCTTTTTCCATGGCAATAGCTAACAAAGCATATTCATTTTCTAGAGAAGTGCCAAAAACACCTTGATCGTCTGTGTTTATGGATACAAATAATTGTGGACATTCTTTTATCTTATCAAAATCAGTTTCTAAGTGTAAATTGAAAAAATTCTTTATAGGGTGTTTGTTATATTTATCTATAGTTCCAATTAAATAATTGGATGTTGGATTACATTCAATTCCTATATTCATTTGTACGATGTAGTTTTGATATTCTTTTTGAATACTAGTAACTAATTTTATATAAGCCTCTGTAATTTCAAATTGCTTTATTTCTTTACCCTTCTTTTTTATTGCAGGATTAAAATGATATTGCTGATACAAAAATTTAGTTTTGCTGTCATTTCTTATGTTTCCTCTTTTAGGATAAAAATGATTAATTCTACATCTTTCCCAATAGGTAATATTCGGAATGTCTTCTATTTTGTCATCTATATCTTCTAAATATAAATATGGATCATCTCCTCTTAATTTCCATGCATCAAAATATATTTCATGTTTAAAATCTATATTATAAAATCTAGAATCTTTATCAAAATAACATTGATAAATTTCTCTAAATAAAGAATCAAATAACTTTTCTAATTTATAGATTTCGCTTGTATGGTCATTTATGTTGTATTTTCTAACCTTAGCCAACAACCAAGCAATATTATCTAATAACATCTCTTTCGGAATCAATAATTTTCTTCCTTTAAAATCAAAATATGCTTTAACATCTATTCCTAGTGCCAATGCATGTCCTATTCTATCGCCTTGGCAAAATTTTAGAAACTTAATGCTTTCATCAATACATCTAATTCCATCTATAATATCATAAAAATCTTCTCCTGCATGATAAGTAGCATACAGTTTATTTTCTACAATCTCTTTCTTTAAATGATTGTATTTTCCATTTAATTTATGGTCTTTTAAATACCTAAAGGCTTGTGCAAAAACTTCTGGTCTTGCATTAAATTCATTTGAAGCAGCATCAATACCTCTTATCAATTTTGCTTTGGTAGAATACGATTCTCTAAGTTGTACGATTGCTCTGGCTTGTTTTTTCACATCTTTTCTTAATTGATGATGCCTTGGTAATACTTCTTGAGCCAATTTGTAATTCGTATTCTTCTCTTTAAACTTAATAAAATGGACTGTATAAAAATGTTTTTCTTTGTTTGCTTTATACGTACCTAAAACCTTTTTGAGAGGAATATTATAGTGTGTCTGTTTTAATGCTTTAGGATCACTATTAATTTGATATTTCTTTAAACTCGTATTAATAGCTAATGCGGTGTCTTTAGGAGCAATTCTAGTTTCAAAAGAAGTTATATTTTGAAACTTTGTACTATCATTAATAGCCATTTGTAATAAGGCTGTTTCATAAATACTATTATCTGGAATAAAGTATTCTTTTCTATCCTGATACGTAGAAAAGTTAGCAAAACCAACCTTTTTATTTACCTGAATCAATTCTGATCTAAATTGATTTTTGATGGATATATATGCGTGTAATAATTTTTCTATCTTAAAGCTTTCTTTTTTTTCTGCATAGATATACTTCAAAGCTCTGTAGAGTAACTGCCTTTCACCATACATTATAAAAGAACCTTCAAAGTTATTAATATGCATGTCTTTAGTGATGGCATAATCTGCTACGTCTTGCTTTCCTTTATGATAAAACTCATAGCCGTAAAGTTTCTTTTTCTCGTTTATTTCAATTTGAATATTAGACAAATTCATTAATACCTCAAACGAATCGTTTTTATTAGAATTTGGATATAATAAGTACTTAAAATCAGCTACGTTAATTTCACTATTTTCATCTAATAAAAATTGAAATAACACCAGTCTAATTTTCGAAGCTTTATAAACAAGGATGTCTATTTCTTTATTTTGATTATTAAAGGAATGAGAGGTAGTACCATTTAATTTGAGTCCTTTTTTTAATTTCTTAAACTTTTCAGTATGATGATTACTATTGATCGTATTCATTAAAGAAATCCAATTCAAATCGAAAACGGGAGCAGAACCCTTTAAATGAAAATGATTTTCTGCAATCCCTTTATCTAATAATTTTTTTAGTCTGTTATTGTTTGAAAAAGCAACGGTTCTCCAAGAAAAGAAATTTCTTTTTCTTTTAGAACGGTTATCCATATAGGCAAAGTAAGAACAGGTAAATAAATCCTCTCCTAAAGAAAAAGACAAATCTCTCCAACGTAATAAATGCTCATAACAAACAAAAGGTTCTTTGTCTCGTTCTATTAAAACTTGTTTATTAAAATGAGTTAATAAATTAAAAATGGATTTATTACTACTTTTTCCTTGATACACATCTAGTAGCCAATCTGAATCTAACTTTTTATATAAGTTTTCAATTTCATCAAAACTATAGTTATCAAAGAGGGACAAGCCTTGTTCTAAAAAACCTGTTTTAGAAAAAATATCATTTTCTAAAACATTACTGTATATATGCTGAAGTATTAAATCAGGACAAGTATTATTAAAAATTGCTTCTATGGATTTTCTAAGATTATCCATTATTTATTATAGAATTATCAATTAAGTTTAATAATTCATTTTTAACATCATTCGAATCTCTAGATGAATCATCCATTTTTATTCTTAAATCTCTTATTAAATCAATATAATTTGGAGAAGTGTTAGGTATTTCTTCGAGCCTAGTTATTAAATTTGTTATTACTGTTTTTGTATTAATCCTATTTATTATATTGGATTTATATTTCTTAACTAGAGAATAAGCATCTTTATTAATAGGATACTTTTTTTTCTCTAAACTTTTTTCTGGTATTTCAAACACTTTTCTTAAAACTAAACTAACCTTTTCTTTGTTTGTTTCGTTGCTCCAATATTGAAGTAAAGGATGGTTTAATAATTTTCCGAAATCAAAATTATAATCTTTATTTAGGTCATCAATTAGTTCAGGTATTCCTCTAACAATATATTCATATAAGTATGTGTCAAAATGGATTAGAGAATCTTTAGTTCCTGCCCTTTTGTACATTAAATTAATAAACTTATTAAATAAAGCTATGTTGAATATTTGAAAATAATCATTATCTGGTTGTAATGAATTTTTCCATTCCTCCATTTCTATATATAGATCAGTTTTTTTGACTTTATCAGATATAGTATTTGGAATATAAGTTTGAAGTATGTTCTTTGGGGATAATGTATTGTATAAAAATGAAATAGCATTGAATGTTACAGATTCAAAGGGATTTCCAGGTCTATTTATTGTTCTACTTTTTATTTCATCATCAGAAGTCACATAGTTCATATTATCACCTAAGCGATCAAAAAAAGATGATAACCAAAAGTATAACTCTTCATTATTACCATCAATATCTAGGCTAGAAATTAACTCAAATATTTTTTTTGGAGACTTATGTATTTCAAAATAATCTCTAGGTTTTCCTTTTCTTTCAGATGGTAAATATTTTATAGATCTATTAGTTAATTGATCATTGATTAAATAATAAAAGTCAGAATTATTATAATTCAATAAATTATTTTTTAAAGCTTCAGATATTCTTATTGAATAGTAATTTGATAAGTAAGTTAAAAAAAAAGGAGTCTCTTTTTCTGAAAAAAATCTTGTTTTTTCAAGGAACCTTATAATAGATAAAAGGTCACCGTAGGATACATTATTAGAATTTGTTGCTTGTGTTAAAGAATATAAATTATCTATTGAGCTTTCTAGTTTATCTTTGTAAATAACACCCAATCCATTAATTATTTTTCTATTTAAAACTTTATTAGACGTATTATTTAATTCATTAAAGAATTGAACATTTTCTTTAGATAAATTACTATTAATTTCACTCATTAAATATTCTTTAAAAGAATCAAGAGAGCTTTCTCTATATATAAAAGTAACTGTATTTATATATTCTCTTATATTGGCAGGAATAATAATGTTCTCTTCTGAATCATCTTTAATAATAACGAAGTTGGCTTTATCTTTAACTACTTTAATAAAAGTATCTACAATATTTTTATCTTCGGAATAAATTGTTTTATTATTTGTTTTCATGCCTTAATAGCTTATTATAACTTTAGTTGATTGGGTAGTTGATAAATCAGGTGTTTTTAACCTTCTTTCAATTGGAAATAGCTTAGTTAAATATTTATTTGATTTATTTGAAATAATTTCTGATAATTCTAAATCATTATTATTCTGTTTGTACTCAAAAAGTGTTTTATATTCTTTTATGATTTCGTTATTAATAGAATCTTGTAATTGTTCCATTTTACAGGCAATTAAAATAATTACATTACTTTGAATTAAGAATTGGCGAATATCTTCTAACATTTCATAAGCACCAGAAATGTTCAAATCAAAATCATCTATAGGAATTAATAAAAAACCTTTTTTATCTTTTGAATTATCAATTCCGTACATGCAAAGTAGATATTCATCTACTAATTTTTTAAAATTCTCTTTCAAGTTTGTACCGAAAGCTAAATCACTTAAAGCTTCAATAGCTTCTTTTTCGTAAACATCAGACTTTCCGTTATGAACTACTTTAAGGTTGTTAAATACCTTTTGAAACTGTTTTATTAAATCTCGTTTACGGTCATTTTTAATAGTATTTTCTTTCTTTAATTTCTTCTGAAACTTAGAAAACATTTTAGATATGATAATTTCAAAAAGTTTATCTTCATTTCTAAATAAAGAAGGATCAATAATGTCTAAAGATTTTATTTTAGCTTTTTCAAGATTAGGAGTGGCTCTCCAAAAATCATCATCAGATTTCTTGTTTTTTAAAGCATCTGCAAAAGAAATCATAGAAGAACTTTTACCTGTACCACGTTCTCCTGTAAAAGCGATTACATTATTGTAATCATCATTACTAATACTTTTATTACTAGCAACTGTATTTGCTTGTAAAATGATCTCTTCTACATTTTTTGTAGCTTGTGTATATACTTCTTTAAAAATAGAGTCTTTAAATTCCTTAGTTTTCTCAATTTTAATTTTATATTCTTCTCCTATATTAATTTCTAATGCCATTTTTTTTCTTTTTTATTTCAATTTTCAATACTGATAAAAGTGTTTACAACTCTCCTTTAAAAGCCTGATCTAACAAACTGCTTTTTAAAGCTTTTAAATGTGTTAATTTTTCCGTTTGAGTTTTTACTAAATTATTTGAAACATCGAAAATTGTTTTAATTCTACAAACAATTTCAGATTGCTCTTTTATGGATAAAACAGGAATTTCAATGCTTAATAAATCTTTATCTGAAATTGCTGGATATTGTGCTCCTTTTATAAAAGGTTGAATGTATTCTTGAACTTTTTCTGAAATTAAAAAGTAAAACAAATACTCATTATTCAATAATTCATTATTAGTTCTTAAAAGGCAAAAACCTGTTGAAGCAATAGGATTATTATATTCTGCTGAAACAATTGCAATATTTTTTAAATTAGGTCTTGTTGTAGCAAAAACAATATCACCTTTTTCAACAACTTTTCTTGCTCTACTTGGGGCATCATTACCTTTAAGTATTTTAGGACTTTTAATCTGAAAAATAGTTCTATCAACTGAAGTAATATCTATGTAAGTAAACTCATTATTTGAATATTCTGCTTTTGGACTTAATGTTTTTGTTTTTAATACTAAGTCTTTTATTGGTTTTGATTTCTTATTTGAATTCCCAAAATCCTCATCCAACACAGAACCCATTAAAGCCTGCGTATGCAAAATATTTTCTTCTAGTAAACTAATAGCCTGGTCTATTTTGGCAAACAAACCATCTAATTTTGTAACAATGCGTTGTTGTTCTGGTAATGGTGGAAGTGGGATAGGGATCTGTTTCAATTCTTTTACAGAGACAATGTTTTTTATTGCAGCACCAATCGATTCTAATTCACCTTGAAGAACATAATTCTCAAACCAAAATTTAAAATATGGTGTTGTAATAATATCATTATTTAAAGAAATTTTCAACAAAGCCTGATTAATTATTCCTTGTTCAATATTTTGAGGGGCAACTGCTATTTTTCCAATAGTTCCTGAACAAGAAATAATTATGTCCCCTGATTTAACTTCGAATCCTTTTAATTCTTCAAACTTGTCTTTGTTGACATAATAATGACCTAAACTAAAATCATCTTTAATAGCATTCTTTTGTTCGTATACTTTATAGCCTTTTTCTACAAAGAAAGACTTCTTTAAAGCACTGCCAAAAGGACCTCTTTTAATACTTGTCTTTCCCTTCTTTACAATTTCGGGTAAAAATGCAAATTTATCCATTAATCAAGCTTTCAATTTGGTTCATTAATGTATTTATTTGGCTATCGTTTTGCTTAATGGCAGTTAAAAGATCTTTTGGGCTTTGGTGTATTACTTCAACTACTTTGTGCGGGTTTTTTGCGCTAAGGTCGTAGTCTTTTATGTCGGCTACATTAACTGTCCAATTATGGCAGTCTTTACCTGTTTTAGCATTGGTAGCATTTCTTTCTTTTGGGTTATGAAATAAGTGTACAAACTCTTTTATGTGTTCGTAAGAAATTGGTTTGTTTTTAGTTAGCGTATGAGGTGGAGTAACATCATAATACCAAATATTGTTGGTAGCACCTTTTCTGTCAAAATAAATAATATTGGTTTTTACACCACTATAAGGTAAAAACACACCACTAGGCAAACTAACAATAGTATGTACATTATAGTTTTCTAACAAGGTTTGTTTTACTTTGGTAAACGCATTGTTAGTTTGAAACAAAACACCTTCTGGTACTACAATAGAAGCTCTTCCTTCTAGTTTTAGCATTTTCATAAAATGCTGCATAAACAAGATTTCTGTTGCGTTACTTTCTACAGGAAAGTTTTGTTGTATTTGCTTTTTTTCCTTACCTCCAAATGGTGGGTTTGCTAAAATAACATCGTGTCTATCTTTTTCTTGGTAATCGCGTATGTTTTGGGTTAGCGTATTGCCTTTAAAAACATTCGGGCTTTCTATTCCATGTAGAATCATGTTCATCATGCCCATTACATACCCCAAACTTGTTTTTTCTTGCCCGAAAAAAGTATCGTTTTGTATGGTTTCCCAATCTTTAGCAGATAGTTTTTCTTTTTTACCATCTTGGGTTAAAAAATCGAACGCTTCCACTAAAAAACCACCAGAACCAACTGCACCATCATATATGGTATCACCTACTTTAATATCGGTAGTTTCTACCATGGCTTTTATAATGGCTCTTGGTGTGTAAAATTCACCCGAGTTTCCTCCATCAGTTCCCATACTTTTTAATAGGTTTTCATATACTTGAGAAAGCTCAAAAAGTTCATCGCTACTCTGAAAATCTAAAGCATCTATAATATCTAAAACCTCACGTAATGTATGTCCGCTCGCAATTCTATTGTCTAAATATTCAAAGATTGCACCTATTTTGTAAGTTAAACTTTTAGGATCGTTGGTAGTGCTTTTAAAGGCTTTTAAATATGGAAATAGTGTGTTGTTTACAAAGTCTATTAAATCGTCACCTGTTAAGGCACGTTTTACATCGAGTTTGTTGTTTTCATCTTTTGGACATGCCCATTGTTGCCAGCGTAAATCTTTACGTAAAACATGTGTGTAGTCTGTGCCTTCTAAAAAGGCTTCGTCTGCTTTATTGTCTTCGTAATCGTTTAAGAATTTAAGAAACAGAATCCATGATATTTGCTCTGTGTAGTGCATTGCACCAGAAATACCATCGTCGCGTCTAAGGATGTCTGTAATTCTGTCTATGTTGTTTTGTATGCTCATTTAGTTTTCTTTCAATTCTCGGATACCTTCCCATTTTAAAATTGTATTTATGTATCCAGTGACTTCTTTCCATAGGTTACTTACAATTTGTTTTCTTTTTTCAGGATTGGCTAATGCCAATGTTGTTTCATTATTAAATGTTTCAAAATCGATATTTTGTTTAGGGAATTTCCAATGAATCCAAGGTGAATCTTTATCACCGAAAAAGTCATTAGAAATATTCTTTTTTAAAAAATCTGAAAAATCTGTTTTTTTAATTTCCCATTTCTTTTTGTCTAAGTTCAAATAGTTAATGAGTAAACCATAATCTAAACGATCTTCTCCTCGTTCAATCATAAAACAAATCTCTTCATCTTTAAAATTAAAAAGTTTTAACATTAAACCATATTCAAAATCTTTGTTTCTACTAGAATGAATTACACCATTTAGAAATTTATCATTAAATAAAAATTCTTCAACGATAGGATAAGGTTTTAATTCATTTGGAATTTGAGTAAATAACTCGTTCCAAAAATCCATTTCTGTATGCCATTTCATATGTATCCAATTATCTGCCAAAAATTGTGCTTGCTTCATATAATCAGCATGACCTAAAAGATTTAATAATTCTTTACGTTCTTTTACCTCATTACTCATAGTAAGATGATTTAATAGTTGTTGGTATTGCACAATGGTTTCCCTGATTACAGGTTGTGTGGCACATTCTTTTAAACATAAAGACAACCATGGATTTATAAATTTCTTATATGATTTACTATAAAGCTTATTTTCAATAATTTCTAATGGTAAGTTCTCAATACTTTGAAATGATGGTGGTTTACCATCGAGACTTAAATAAACTATATAAATATCTTTTATCCTACTATTAGAAACTATTTTATAATACCTAGATAATTGTTTTGGTTGGTCTCCAGCGTAGATTTTATTTTCAATAATAATTGCTTGCGATGAATTTTGGATTAGCAAATCAATATTATCCTTTTCACAATGTACCTCTATATTATCTAGATTAAATTTAATGTTTAGTTGATTTATAAATAACTCTAAAAACGCATTTTTTTTATTATGAGTTCCTAATGGAGATAATAATTCAAATAAAAATTGAGAATGTAAGCTTACCTCTTCATGTCCTGCACGAATAATTCTAAAAATATTGAAATCATGCTTAGACTTTTCATTTTTATGTTTGTTTGAAATAATTCTTAGATCTTTAAGAAACATCTCTAGGTCACTATGTTTTATTATTTGCTTCATTTATCCAGCTCTATAAATATTTTCTTGCAATTTGTAATAAGCTCCTAAAAGTGTTTTCATATCTCCGAAAGCAGTTTTAGCATCTTTAGTAGTGCCTAATTTTAGTTTTACCAAATCCCCTAATTTATCACGTTGTAATTCTTCAATACCATACTCTTCATAATGATTTAATATAAAGGCTAAAAAGTCTTTAGCTTCCAAGTTTTTATAGACCTCAAAAAATTCTGGTTCATCTTTCACAAATTTTACACGCTGTTTACGTGTCATTAAATTAGAATTGAAAGATATGTGAGAGAGTACATCAAAAATATCACAGTCTGGTGTGGCTATCATATTTCTTAGGTCGTTTAATTGTTCGTTATCGAAACCTAAATCGCCTAGTTTTATTAATAAATCTGCTCGTGTATCTGGATTAGACCATATTTTACGCAAATGCGTTTCGTCTTTATAAATAGTAGGCAACTCCCCAATTAGCTTTTCTAAAAACTCACGAGCCGTTAATGGTTTTCCATTTTCGTCTATATAACGTGTATCAATATCTGTAACTTTTAATTGTCTTCCATTAGAGAGTTCTATAATTAATTTTTCTTTTCGTTCGTAAGGTTCTCCTGGTTCATTAACTTTTGGTTTACGTGGAGGTTTTGGTGTTGGTTCTCCTCCTGTTCCTTCGCCTTCTGGCTCTTCAGGTTCGCCATCCCAAGCTGCATCGTAAAACAAGTTGGTAGCTCCTACAAAATCTATAATAGTAAAAAAATCTTTACCATCAAACACACGCGTACCACGACCAATAATTTGTTTAAACTCAACCATAGATCCAATGGGTGCGGTTAATACAATATTGCGCACATTTCTTGCATCAACTCCAGTGGTTAGCATCTTTGAAGAGGTTAAAATCACAGGAATATCTTTATCATTATCCTGAAAAGCTTCTAGTAATTCTCTACCATGTTTTCCTTCGTCACTAGTTACACGTACACAGTAATTAATATCTGTAACTGTTTTGTGCTTGTTTATGTAATCTCTTAAATCGAGAGCGTGATCTTGGTTAGCACAAAACACAATGGTCTTATCCATTTTGCCAATCTCTTTCAAAATAGTTTGCGCAACCAACTCAATACGTTGTTTTACAGTAATGCTATTATTAAAATCTTTAAGTTCGTAACGATCTTTTTTTACTTCACCTTGAATAATTTTGCTATCGTTGGTATGAATGTATTCGTCTATATTGGTTGTAACGCGTTTTACTTTATATGGTGTTAAAAACCCATCCTGAATCCCATCTTTTAGAGAATACTCATAAATAGGTTGGCCGAAATATTTGTAGGTATCTACGTTATCGTCTCGTTTTGGAGTAGCTGTTAAACCTAAATGTACTGCTGGGCTAAAATGATCTAATATAGCTCGCCAAGATCCTTCTTCATTAGCTGAACCTCTGTGGCATTCATCAATTACAATTAAATCGAAAAAATCACTTGGATATTCTTTGTAAAAACCACCAATATCTTCTCGTTCTGCAATAGCTTGATAAATAGCAAAAAAGATAAAAGCATTTGTTGGCACTACGCCATTACGTTTTTTAACTTCTTCTCCATCAATTTTAATAACATCCTTTTCGTAAGGATTAAATGTATTGATGGCTTGATCTGCCAGCACGTTTCTATCTGCTAAAAATAACACACGAGGTCTTCTGTTTTCTCCTTCTATATTCCATTTGGCTTGCAATAACTTATGTACTATTTGAAAAGAAATAAAGGTTTTACCAGTTCCGGTTGCTAAAGTTAAAAGAATACGTTTTTGTCCATCAGCAATACTTTCCATTGTTTTACTTACTGCAATTTCTTGGTAATAACGTGGTCCAAAGTTTCCTGTAAGTAAAAAAGGAATATTATGTAATTGTTCTTTTAATTCATTTTTTACTCCAAAAAGTCTGTTGTATAATTCTTGAGGTGTTGGAAAATTATCCACGTAGCCTCCTTTTCCTATTCTTCTATCAAACTCATAAATTTGCTTACCATTTGTAGCGTAAACAAAGTTTATTTTTAATTTTTCGGCATACTCTAATGCTTGTTGTAATCCTTTTGTTGGATGATCTCCTAACTTTTTGGCTTCAACAATAGCTAAATTAGTATTGTTATATTTTAATAGATAATCCAGGAACAAACGCTTACCTCGCTTGTTTCCTAATAATTTTCTTCCATCCGTAAAATAATATTCTCTAACAATATGAATAGCATCCCATTGACTATCAGATAGTTTAGGATCTATAAAATTTGCTCTAGTATCAGACTCTGATATGTGTTTTGCCATTGATTTGATTTAAACTTAAAACAATCAGCTATTAAAATTCTTAAGGAGATTCCAATATATAACCTTTTTAAAAAATAAGGAGGTAATACATCGAAAAAACAAATTTTATCAGCCTAACAAACCTACCCCCATTCCCACACAAATCCTTACGGATACCCGTAAACAAAATTATTTCACTACTCTGATCTAGATCATTTGTTAAGTAACACATTGATTTTAAATTAGCTACTCATTAATTGTTTAACTTAAATCTAAAAATTATGTCACTAGTAAAATTTAAAAGAACCCCTTTAGAAAATCTTATTCCAGCAGATTTATTTGATACCAATAATTTCTTTGAAAATCGTTTGTGGAATAAGAAACTCGATGAACCTGCATTGAATATTAAGGAGACAGATAATGCCTTTGAAGTGGAATTAGCTGCGCCTGGTTTTGCAAAGAAAGATTTTGATGTAACCATTGATAATGGCTGCTTAAATATTTCAGCGGAAAGCTCCAACACGAAAGAAGAAAAAGACGACGACTATACGCGTAAAGAGTTTAGTTACAATTCTTTTGAAAAAAGACTACAACTTCCAGATTCTGTAAAAGAAGAAGACGTAAAAGCGAAATACAAAGACGGTGTTCTTAGCTTTAATCTAGCTAAAACAGAAGCATCTAAAAATCATAAGCCGAAGAAAATAGAGATTGCTTAATTTATGATTTTTATTTTAGAGTAATTCAAATCAACCTCTTGCCTAAACTTAAATTAAAAGTATTGGCAAGGGGTTTTTAAATATTTTACCTTTACAAAGGTATTGGTTATAATTAAAATAGCAACTATTATGTTAGCCCCTTTCACTCTTTCCATAAAAATTATTGTAGAAAAATTGAATAGTAATTCCGATTACGGTTTAACTGAAAATGAGGTTAAGCAACGAATCAAAAAGTATGGAAAAAATGATATAACCTCTAATAAGCCCAAGAAAAAATGGAAAATACTTATAGACCAATTTAATAGTCCAATTATTTTTATTCTTGCCATAGCGGCAGTACTTACATTTCTTTTTAATAACGATTTACTAGAGACTATAGCCATAATTACAGTTGTCTTAATAACAATAACGATTGGTTTTGTAATGGAATTACAGGGTATTCGTTCTCTTGAAGCACTTCGCCTAATGGGATTTACAGAATGTGTGGTTTTACGTGAAGGAAAAATTAAAACAATAAAATCATCACTAGTAGTTCCTGGAGATATCATTTTTATCGAAGCTGGAGATGTGGTTTCAGCTGATGCACGCTTAATAACAATAGATAATTTAACTGTTAAAGAAGCTAGCTTAACAGGCGAAAGTAGAACCATATATAAGGATACAAGTTCGCTTAGTAAAGAAACCATATTATCAGGTAGGAAGAATATGGTATTTAAGGGAACAACGGTAGAGCAAGGTTCTGCAAAAGCAATCGTGATACATACTGGATCTCACACGCAACTTGGAAAAATTCAAAAAATGGGAAGCGATGTTGAAGAACAACCAACACTATTAGAAAAAAAGTTAAATAAATTAAGTAAAGGGCTTATTTGGCTCACCTTAATTTTTGCAGTTCTCATTATTATTACAGGATATTTAAGAACTCAGGATATGCTAATGATTATAGAAACAGCAGTGGCACTCGCTGTTGCAGCAATACCAGAAGGACTTCCTGTAGTAGCAACCATTGCTTTAGCAAGAGGAATGCTAAAACTCTCTAAACGTCAAGTCATTATTAAACAAATGGAATCAGTCGAAACATTGGGAGCAACAAATATTATTTGCACTGATAAAACAGGAACACTTACTGAAGATAAAATGCAAGTGCACACACTGGTTGTTGAAGGTGAAATTTTAAGCGAAATACGAAACAAACACAGTGCTTACTTTAGTGATATAAAGCAATCTAAAGCTTTTAATGCTATAATGAGGACTAGTATTTTGTGTAATAATGTTGATATAAATGCTGAAGAAATGAGAGGTGATAGCATTGAAGTTGCACTTATTCAATTTGCTGAAAAATTACAATTTAATCCAAAAATAATTAAAAAAAATAATCCTGAAAAAATAGAAATTCCTTTTAATACATCCAGTAAGTTAATGGCAACATTAAATAAAAACGGTAATGGTTATACTGTTTATGTAAAGGGAGCATTTGAGAGTATTATTAATCATTGCGAAACCATCTTAAAAGATAATAAAGCACAAGAATTTGAAAATAAAAAAGAATGGACTAATCGTGTGAATGATATGGCTTCTCAAGGTCTAAGAGTATTAGCTTTTGCATTTAAAAATTATGAAACCAAACCTAAAAAAGAAGATTTATTATCACATATAACTTTTTTAGGAGTTATTGGCTTTTTAGATCCTGCCAGAGAAGATGTAAAACCAACAATAAAAATTTATAAAGAAGCTGGTATTAAAGTTGTTATGATGACAGGAGATCATCCTGGAACTGCAAAAAAAATTGCTGAAGAAATAGGATTAATATCAAAAAATGCAGCTTCAAATAGTATTATACATGGTAAAGATTTACATTTTGAAGACCAAACCGATCATACAATAAAAACGAAACTACTTGATGCTTCGGTTTTTGCAAGAGTCACACCAGAACAAAAATTAAATCTAGTAGCATTTTATCAAAAGAATAAAAATGTTGTGGGTATGTTTGGCGATGGAATAAACGATATACCTGCATTACGAAAAGCAGATATTGGTATTGCTATGGGTATTAGGGGAACGCAAGCTGCGCGAGAGGCTGCCGATATAATTCTTAAAAATGACAAATTTACAACCATGGAGCTTGCCATTAGTCAAGGTCGTGCTGTTTTTGATCATATAAGGCAGTTTGTAGTGTATTTACTATCGTGTAATTTGGCAGAAGTGGTTTCTGTGGGTTTAGCAGCATTACTTAATTTGCCAGCTCCTTTACTGCCACTACAAATCTTATTTCTAAATCTCGTTACAGATATATTTCCTGCATTAGCTTTAGGTATGGGAAAAGGTGAAGCGGATATTATGAAACGACAACCAAGAAAAGCTAACGAACCCATTATGACGCGAAAACTTTGGTTGTCTACCATTATCTACGGACTTTGTATAACGCTTGCTGTTGTTGGTATTACAGCCTATTCTTATTTTGTATTACAACTAGCTGCCCAAACAATAAACAATATGGCTTTCTATACTTTAGTCTTGGCGCAGTTGCTTAACGTATTTAACATGACTAAAAATAATATACCTTTCATTAATAATGAAATCACGAATAATCCTTGGGTATGGGCTGCGATTATACTATCGTTATTTATTACCATCAGTGCATATTATATATCTCCTGTTGCAAAAACACTTTTCTTAACTGAGTTATCGATAGAACAAATAGGTTTGGTATTTGTTTTTGCCATAGGTTCATTGGCTTTAGCGCAGATTATAAAACGTTTTGGAGGTACATTTTAATGTATCAAAAATATTGCTTAGCAATTCAAGAAACTAAAATGACTTAAGATGACCTGTATCATTCCATAATTGATTACGTCTTAATAAATTTATAAGTCTATTAAAATATATAAGCGATGAAGGATATTAATATTACAGAACAATTAAAGGATAAGGGCATAAGCAATACATTACTTTTAAAAGCATTTCATGATATTCCTAAAGCTTTTTTTTTATCAGAAACGTTGCATCCCTATTATTACGAAAATTTAAGCGTTGGGAAATCCAGCGAAAAAACAGAACCAAGAGTTATTGTAATTGCCAGAATGTTAGAGCAATTGGAAATAAAAAAAGAAGAAAACATCCTTATTATTGGTGTAGATTCTGTTTATATTTTGGCAGTCCTTGCTAAAATTTATAAAAATGTTTATGCTGTTGAAACAACCGAAACTTATGCAAATTGGGCATTAGAAGTATTAAAAACAATTGATATTACCAATGTGCATATAAAAATAGGTTCTCTTGAAAAAGGATGGAAAGAGAACGCACCATTTAATGCTATTTTAAGTGCTTCAGAATTTGACAAAACTCCAAAATTACTAAAGGAACAATTAAAAGTTGGATCTAAATTATTGGCACCAATTGGTCCAGATTGGGCACATATTATATTAGAAACTATAGAACGGATTTCTGAAACCGAATTTGTTACAAAAGCATTAAGAGATAATTATTTTATTCCGAAGCCAAAAATACTTCCTCAAATAGGTGCTGAAACCTATCCAGAAAATGAAATTATAGATGAAATAGGCATCAGTTCCATTCCTTTTAAAACTATTAAAAAGTTTCCAATAGATGGGTTATTAGAGAGAATTGGTGATGCTAAAGTTGTGTTATTAGGTGAATCTTCTCACGGAACTTCAGAGTTTTATGCAACCAGACAAGAAATCACAAAAGCACTTATAGAAAAAAAAGGGTTTAATCTTGTTTGCGCAGAAGCAGATTGGTCTGATGCTGAACAAATTAATAATTATGTACAAAACGAATATACATCAAAAAATTGGATGCCTTTTAAGCGCTTTCCAGAATGGATGTGGAAAAATACAGATGTACTCAATTTTGTAGAATGGCTTAAAAAATATAATACCAAACATAATAATACCATCGGGTTTTATGGCTTGGATTTATATGGATTAGAGAATTCTATTGATTTAGTAATTAACTATCTACAGGATGTTGACCCTGACTTGGCAGCACTTGCAAAATTACGTTACTCATGCATTATGCCATATATGTTAAACCCAGCAGTATATGGACAACTAGTAAAAAATGATAAATTAAAGAGTTGTGAGAAGGAAGTTTTAAAAATGTTGTTTGATTTATTAAAAAACAAAAATAAACTGAACCATTCTAAAGCCTATTTTTACGCCTACCAAAATGCTACAGTTGTAGTGGATGCAGAACGCTATTATAAAGCCATGTACTATGGTAATGCAGAATCTTGGAACTTACGGGATTTTCATATGTTTTATACATTAAAGTCATTATTATCTTATTCTGGCAAAGATTCTAAAGCCATAGTTTGGGCGCATAATTCTCATATTGGTAATGCCTTGGCAACAGAAATGTATTCTAGAGGTGAAATAAATATTGGGCATTTATGTAAAGAAAATTTTGGTGACAAATGTTATAATATTGGTTTTGGAACACATACAGGAACTGTAGCAGCCTCCAAAAATTGGGGAGAACCTATGGAAATTATGAGTATAAATAATTCTCTGGAAGATAGCTATGAAAACCTTTGTCATAGAACAAATGTACCTAACTTTACATTGCCTTTACGCGAAGAACATGTTGAAAAAAAATTAAGAGATTTTTTAAGCACACCAAGACTTGAGCGCGCTATTGGCGTTATTTATAGACCAGAAACAGAACGAATGAGTCATTATTTTAAAGCTGCTTTACCTTCGCAATTTGACGAGTATATTTGGTTTAATAAAACAAAAGCCATTACACCAATAGCAACTCAAACAGAAAGGACTAAGCTTATAGATTTTCACCCTTTTGGGCAAATGGATAGATAGAAACAAAATTAATCTACTGTATTCTTATTCAGCAAGATTTTAACTTCTGCGTCATCAACCTGATCAAAGGTTTCATAAAATTGACCTACAGCTCTAAAATTTTCAGGAGTAGATAGACAGATAACCTCGTCCACAAAAGGCGTGTTTTTCAGCTTTATTAAGGCACTTTTAGAAGACACTGGAATAGCTACCACAATTTTTTTGGGTTGTTCTTCGTGTAACATTTCAATAGTTGATATAATAGTGTTTCCTGTAGCAATGCCATCGTCTATAATAATTAATATTTTACCTTTTAATTGAAGTGGTGTTTTTTTACCATAAAACTCTTGATAACGTTTGGCAAGTAAGGCTTTAATCCTTTTAGTCTCTTCGTCAATATAACTCTGAGATACTTCTAAAGCTGTATCACTTAAAACCCGACTTTTCAAGGTGACTGCACCAATGGCAAATTCTTTGTGAAGTGGATGTCCTATTTTTTTTGAAAGAACCACTTCCAAAGGCAAATGTAATTGCTTTGCCACGACATAACCTAAAGGAACACCTCCTCTAGGAATGGCTAAAACTAGTGCGTTTTCGTTTTTATAAACTCTCAGTTCTGCAGCTAATAAAGTGCCAGCTTCAATTCTATCTTTAAAAATCATTTCTTCTATGCTTTTAAATATTCAGTAAACCAATTGGAGGTTAATTTTGCAACAGCTTCTAACTTTCCTGGTTCAGAAAATAAATGTGTTGCACCTTCTATGATTTCAATTTTCTTGATTCCCTGTAATTGAGCATAAGCCTTTTGGTTTAATTCTATTACAATGCCATCGTTACCTCCAATAATTAAAAGTGTTGGAATATTTATTTTATCTAAAATGGGTTCTGCTAAATCTGGTCGTCCTCCTCTAGAAACAATAGCTTTTATATTATCACCCAAAATTGATGCTGCAATTAGCGCAGACGCAGCACCTGTACTTGCACCAAAAAATCCGATGGGAACATTTTGTGTTTCTTTTTGTTTATCTATCCATTGGGTTACTATTACCAATCTTTGAGCAAGTAGATTTACATTAAACCTGTTTTCACGGATTAAATCTTCTGTTTCAGTTAATAAATCAAACAATAATGATGAAAACCCTTCATTTAAAAGCAAGTCTGCAACATAGTTATTTCGACTACTCATTCTGCTACTTCCACTTCCGTGAGAAAAGATGATAAGTCCCTTTTGATTTTCAGCAAGTCGTAAACGACCTTTTAAAGTAATGTCTTCTATTGGAATATTTATTTCTTTATAATTCACAGTTTGCTAATCTATTATTGCAGTCTTAGTGACTGGCAATTTTATAAGAACATCTACATCTGTCCATAATTTTGATATGCCGTCAGTTCGTTTGTGAAGATCATAGCATTCTTTATTAAAAGATTGCATCGCTTCTTCTCCATTCCATGTATTTAAATCTATTTTGGCCTCCATAACTATGGTGTCCTTTTTAAAGGAATAGGTATACTCTAAAGGATGTGCCTCGGTATTCATCTGTAAACTAACAATCCCTTTTCCTTCCTTTGTCTCCAACACAGCACCTTCTATAGTGGAAGTGTTAAATACCTTAAAAAAAGATACTCTTAATTTCGGGTCTCTTATTTCGGAATTAGAATTTACCGATGCGGTAAAGATTGCAATTTTAGACTGTTTTAGTAATTCTTCAATCGAAGAGGCTTCATTACTTCCTGAAAATTTAAAATCTTCAAACTTCCCACTAACACCAAGTTTATTGGGTAAACTTATAGGCTGTCCATAAAACGGAAATACCAACAGTATCTATAGAATACAAAGGATTTTCTTGAATGTTTACCTTTTCAGTTACTGTTGTATTTGTTGTATCTTTTTTTGAGGTATTACAAAAAAAAATAAGCAGTGTTTTTAAATAGTTGTTTCATAAAATGTTTTTTTTTAAGACAATTCTTTATCATTCATATAATTTCAAATTTTTTTATTATTCAAAAGAATCTTTTTATACTTTAAAACGGTATCCTATAGATGCGATTTACAAGTTTCTTCTATAGCAATTCAAATCATACAACATTAAATAAAATTATTAAGATTACTCTTTATAGATATTTAATACCTTTCCTGTACTAGTAAATGTAATTTCTATTTCTTCATTCCATCCTTTTTCTAACTCTACTTTATAAGTGATTACGCCTTCTTTTTCGTTAGACTCTACACCATCTATTCTATAATCTGCATATTGCGTTTTTAGTAAGGTTGCAAGTGCAGATGGTAACTCTACATGCGAAATTTCTTTTTCTACACGCACCTTTGTTCCTTCTCTGTTGAACCAAACTTCGCGCTCCATGTTTCCTACGTCAAACGTTACTTTAAAGTCATTACCATTTCGTTTCCACTCTATGTTTTGCGCTTTAGGATATTCTTTTAAAAGTCCTTCTGTAAAACTTTGTGGCACTGCTGTTTTTGTTAATTCTTGCGCACTTAATGTTGCTGTTGCAAATAATACGAATACTAATAATTTTAAATTTTTCATGTTATATATATTTAATTAATAATCCTTAAATGGGTGAGATATGTATGCATTTCTTACCCCACTCCCAACTTGTTTTTTACTTTTTTATATTGCTTTCCTGAAAATTATTCACCAGCGTGATCGTTGATTAGAAAAACACGGATACCGCTTTAGCCATGCATATCATTTGAATGTGCTTAATGTATGTTCTCAAAATATTTTTTTACAAATGCATTTTTTTCATTTTCAGTCATCTTATCTGCAGATGCCACATCTATTTTTACATCTTTAAAATGGGAATCTTTATTCAGAAAATTATGTAGTTCTGTTTTTGCATTTGTTGGACCAAACAAAAGCACATGATCATATTTCAAAATAACATCTGCAATTTCTTTATAATATTCTTCTTGCATTTGTTGTCTTTTATTGTGCATCAAGCTTTCACTTCTTTTTAATGCTTCTTCTTTGGTGCTTTCATTAAATTTGGACACTATAGAACGACTGTCTTTCTTAGCATTTAAATCCAATAAATTTGCAGTGGAATGATCCATCCAAATACCTAACCTTTTTTGCGTTTTCATATGTTTTCTATTAAAATTGTTATTTAATACTTTAAGTAACTTGATTATTTATTCAGAATAACTTTTGAAACTTTTCCCATTCCATCTATCTGTAAAGAAAACCAGTTTTTACCATCTAATTCTTTATTTTTAGATGCTATATCTTCTTTGAAATGATGTATATGGATATACTCAAAAGTACAGATAGCAATGAAGCATTCCAATGACATAAGTCATGCTTCTTATATTAATCACAAAAAAATAAGGCGTGTAATTTTCTCGGAATCAAATACCTATCCGAAAAACAATTCGTTGTATTAGGACAAAGCAGGTTTCCATTTCATTACCTGTTTTTGTAAATAACGGAATCTTAAAAAAGCCGCTATATACCCTAGCAATAATAGAAGTAGTAGATGAATGATCTCGTGGGAATACAAATTACTTGAAACTCCCATAACCGTTATTTTCTTTAGGAATGCAAAAAAAGGCTGTAACGGAATCAGATTCGAAATAAACTGCAAAAAAAGTGGCATTTCCGGGATCGACCAGGTTATTCCGGTAACTAAAAAAATAGGATAAGAGGTAAACGCCATGACTTCCATTGCTCTTGCTTGCGATTTAAAAAAGGAAGACACAAACCATCCATATAAAAGGGTTGTAAAAAAGAATAGTACCGAAACCGCAATTAGTGTAAAATAACTACCATGAATTGGTAAATTGAAAAAAGGAAAAACTACCAAATAAGTGAATAGCATATAGGCAGAGTATAATATTAAATAGAATCCTGTTTTGCCAAATATATAATTAATGAAGTTATTTTTGCTCGCTTTAAAATCAAGGTTCATTTCTCCTTTTTGACGATTGGAAGCCACACTTTCAGACAAACCAATGAGTAAGGTCTGGTGCAGAATTAATAGCAGTAATGCTGGTAATAAAAAATCTCCATAATTATTGGTAGGATTATATACTGCGTTAACCTGAGCTGTTATAGGATTTGCCTTTTGTTTTGCGAAAGAAGGATTAACACCTTTAGACTCAAAAAACTTTTGTCGTACTTCTAAAGCATAATCTAATGCAACAAGATTTACGGCCTTATTAATATCGTTAGAGGATAAAAACTTGGTGTTATTTAATATTAGTCCAATAGGTGTACTTTCATTCTTCTTTAATTTTTTTTCGAAACCATTAGGAATAGTAATAATGCCTTGTATTTCGAAAGCTTGCAATCCTTTTTCAGCTTCTAAAAGACTTGTATACGTTTTGGTAATTGCTATTTTTTGTGTCGCATTCACCTTGTTTAGAAAAGTCCTACTACTTTTTGTATGATCTAAATCCACAATTCCAACGCTTACTTTTTCTTCATCTTTATTACTATAAGTCGAGCCCATCAACAAAAAATAAAGCAAAGGCGCAACTAGCAAAGCCAACAAAATACTGTGATCATTAAATACCAGTTCGGCTTCTTTTTTTAATAATTTCCAAATAACATTTAGGTTCATACTATAGTTAATTTTGGAGTTATAAAAATGTGCTTCCTATTCATAATAAGTCCTAATGCTATCAAAAACACACCTACAATAAGAAATACCATCAATTTCCACACCTCTGGCCAAATAAAAAACAAAGGAGTGTCTAATTGATAGATTTTAAGAAACGCTGTCAAAAAATGCGTATATGGTATTGCTTGTGCATACACGCTATTAAACCAAGGCATTGCCCAAATAGGAAATGTAAAACCACTAAAAACGAATGCTGGCGAATTATAAAAAACGGCAATATCTAATGCGATAATTTGATTTTTCACTATTAATGAAAGTCCGAAACCAAGTAAAATATTAACACTTAAAAAAAGAATTAATAGCGCTAATAAATGTATGCTATTCCCATAGATAGGGATTCTAAAAACTGGAAAAACAACAGCGAATATGAGTCCGCACAATCCTAACCCATATACCAAAAACGCAAAATATTTCCCCAAAATCATGGCTAAAATATTTCCTTTTGCCGTTGCATATAACTGATTATACGTTTGCGATTCCCATTCCTTATTAAAAGCTCTTGATGCTGCTAAAAAAATAATCATTTGTAATAAAACAGTAGTTAAACCTGGCAATAAATAATAGACATAATTATATTGCGGATTCCCTAAAACTCTTGTATTTATTTTAATAGGTAGCACGGTTCCCATAATTTTTGAAGGATTAATTCCCAATGGTGCTATTCTTTTCATCACTACTGCGCCACTAAGTGACTGAGTAACTCCTACTCCCGCTTTATACAAGAGATTTCCAAAAACAATATTGGTAGAATTGGTATATATTTTTACCTGAACGGGATTACTTTTAAGCACATCTTTGTGAAAATCTTTTGGGATATAAAAAACGCCTTGCACATGGTCTTTAACAAAAGCACTTTCTATAGCATCTTTAGACGACAAATATTGGGTGACATTTAGATAGGGAGAAGATTCCAAAAAACGAATATACATACGACTTAACGTACTGTTATCATTATCATAAACAGCAATAGAAACCTCTCTAAGAGATCCTTTGTAATATATAGAACCTAATAAAAAAAAAACAATAAAAGGAATAATAACAAAGAGATTTCTAATCGATTTCTGCTTTGCTAGTCTTAGCATTTCCCTTTTAAAAACTTGATATATAGGCCAATTTTTAAACATCTATTTATTTGTAAATCTGAATCGACATACCTGGACGTAAATCTTCAATACGTTCTTGAGGTTTTAAGTGAATCTCAAAAGTCTTAAGCTCGTATTCCCCTTTCGCTTTTACCGGAACCCAAGTAGCAAAATCGGCCATAGGAGCTATATAAGTGACTTTAAAATTAACTTCATCATTAGCCAATCCTGGCACTTTTGCTTTATATAGATTATCCATTTTAAAATCAGCCAAATCATCTTCTCTTACATTAAATACGGCATAGATTTTTTCTGGTCGTTGTATTGTTACTATAGGGTATCCTGCATCCATAACTTCTCCTTCTTCTGCTATTTGATTACTTACCACCCCAGAAATGGGCGCTGTAATCTGCAATTCGTCATAATATGTCTCTACTTCTTTATAAGCACCTTGTGCACTTTCATAACTCCCGTAGGCTGCTCTAACATCTTCTTTTCTTGCTCCATTTTTAGACATTTCCCAAATAGATTTCGCAGCATTCATTTGCTCTTTTGCAGCGTCGTATTTAAACTGAAGCTCATCCATTTCTTGTTTAGATATAATACTATCGGCATAAAGTGCTTGGTATCTTTTATAGGTTTTCTCTGCAAAATCAAACTGACTTTTAGCCATTTGATATTGGTTTTCAAGCGCACTAATTTCTTCTTTTCGAGCACCAGATTCTGCTTTATCAACCAAAGAACGGGCTGCTTTCACCATACCTTCCGCTTGGTTTTTTTTGGCATCTAGTACATCAGGTTCTAAGGTTGCCAAAACATCTCCTTTTTTAACCGTATTTCCTTTTTCAATTAATATAGAAAGTACTCTTCCCGGAATTTCAGAAGATACATTGACCTCTGTAGTTTCTAATAAACCCGAATATACTTCCTGTTCTGGAGTACTTGCTTTCACCATAAAAAATATTATGGCGAACACGATAATTACTACAGGAATCACTAATGTGATGTATGCTTTTTTCATATTAACATTTATTTACTCCCAATCATTGGAATAATTTTTTCTGGTTCTCCAACGCTTGTATACAGACTAGCAATTGCTTTATAATAATCGTTTAAAGCAACCAATTGTTCTACTTTTGATTTTTCATATAATAAAGAGGCATCTATTACATCTATAGATTTCCCTAAACCTTCTTCAAAACGTCGCGTATTGATTCTAAGATTTTCTTTAGCCAGATCTACTGTTGTTAGATGGCTATGGTATAGTTTTCTTTGATTAAGAACATTGATATAGTTACTCTTAACTAGCAAATGAATCTGTTCTGTGGCATATTGTTTGGCGTTTTCTACTTCCTTTTGCAAATGAGAACTTGCTTTTAACTTATTTACATCTTTAAATCCATTAAAAATATTAATCTGAGCTTGCACCCCAACAATAAACCTTGAAGGAATAATTGGTAACTGATCACGATACATATTATAAGTACCAAAAGCGGCCACGTTAGGAAGAAATTTAGACTTTTCAAGAGTATGAGACTGCTTTGCCATAATCTCTTTTTGATCGATTAATTCTAAAACAGGTTGCTGTGTATAAGCGGTATTTAAAAGTTGATTAAAGTCTAGATTTAGTTCGTGATATGGAATACTATCCATTACCTGAAAGATTTCAGAATCTGGCATACTCATCGTGGTACGCAGCGCCATTTTTGCTAATTGCAATGTATTCTGATCCTTACTTAAATCTCTCTCTGCATTGGCAACTGCTACTTCTGCTCTTAATAAAACATGTTTAGGAAGAATCTCCAATTGAATAGCACGTGCTGCTTGTTCCTTATGTTTTAGCATTCCGTTATAAACTTCAAACCGTGTTTTAACCACTTGTTTTAAGAGTACCACATCTAAATAACGTTCTATAAGTTCGTGAGCAATGTCATTTTTAACCTGTTTCAACTCTATGTTTGCCGTCTCTAACTCTGCTTCGGCATATTTTTTACCAGCAATTATTTTCCCTCCTGTAAAAATAGGTTGTGTTGCTGTAATTGCTGCTGTTGGAATTTGTTGATTATCAACAACAACATTATATGCTGGAAGGTCTCCCAAAGCATTTACTATCGTACTATAAGCAGCTTCTGAGGTTATTCCTGACAAACCTATTTCATCCCCATAGGTTTCTACAAATGCTGCTCCATATTTACCACCTAAATCATCTAAAGAGCTTTTAACCTGCGAGGTATTTACTTCCATATTCTCACTTAAATAGGTGTAACCAGCTAAAAAATTAATAGAAGGCAAAAAATTTCCTTTGGCCGCTTTGTCTTCGTAAATTTTTTGGGTTACGCGCTCCGAATACCGTTTTATTTGCTCATTATTAGAATAACTCCATGCTAACGCCTCCGCAATACTTAATTCTCGATCTTGTCCTTTTACAAACAAAGGTAATAGCACTAGAATGCTTAAAGCTAACAATGCTTTTAAAGGAATATTTACATTTTTTTTATTCGGATTTTTCATCTGCTTATAAAAAATACATATTTCAAATTATTCCTCAAAGGTACTTCCTCTTAGAAAAAAAATGAATGACTTAAATCATGTACAAAGAGGATATCAATTAATCTTTATTTTAGAATTCATATTATTAGTTTACTACTTTTCGTTTTTATTCGGAAACAAACCATGTTAAGAAAGTACAAATTGCTGCAAATGATACAGGTTTTAAATTCTCTTCGACATCGCAACTTTATTTCAAATAATTATTAATCCAAAAAGACATCTCTATTTCTAATCCATATTTAATTACTAGGAAAGGCGGTGGACAGAGAATTTACGAGAGATTAAATGGACAATCAACAACACTATTAAAGACTAAAAATAGCCCATTAAAAAAATGATGGAACAAAAATTTTGAACCCTAATTAATGAGCAACTGATAATAATCATTATTTTTATGTAATCAACGTATTACATTTACATTAAAATAACACAACTCACAAATGAATACAGGATTAGTCCTTTCTGGAGGAGGAGCTCGAGGAGCAGCTCATATTGGTGCTATAAAAGCGCTTGAAGAATCTGGCATTTTTCCAACACATATTTCAGGAACAAGTGCAGGTGCTATTATTGGCGCTTTATATGCAGCAGGTGTAGGTTGGACGGAAATGTTAGATTTTTTCAAAAATATATCCATCTTTCAAACCACTAGATATGCACGTAATAAACCCGGATTTATAAATTCGGAAAAATTCTATAATGACCTCAAAACATATCTTCCTATTGATGATTTTAGTGCTTTAAAAAAACCGCTATTTATCACTGCTGCAAATGTTATTGACGGTTCCTTAAAAGTTTTTAGTAAAGGACAACTCATTAAACCTATTATCGCTTCGGCATCTTTTCCAGGGGTTTTTACACCGACCGAAATTAATGGGAAATTCTATATTGATGGCGGTACTTTAAATAATTTTCCTGTAGAGCCGTTACAAAAAAACTGTGATAAAATTATTGGTGTATACGTTAATCCGCTAAAAAAAATTAGCATTAAAGATTTAAAACATTCGTATAGCGTAGTAGAAAGAGCCTATAAAATTAAAGTTGCTAACGAGTCGATGTCAAAATTCTCCGATTGTGATTTAATTATTTCTCCGGAAGGATTAATTAATTTCGGCACTTTTGACATGAACAGTATAGATGCTATTTTTAGTTTGGGATATACTGCTACAAAAAAAGCGCTGGAAGAAAACAATAATTTATTAGCATAGTAATTATACACATCGTCTTTTATTGAAAAATACAAGACTAGTATTAAATAATAAAATGAATATTGATAACATTTTAACATCGCTACATTTAAAATCTTGGATCACGTATAGTTTGGTACTTCTATGCTGTATATTACTCGGTCTACTTTTAAGATGGATTTTATTTTCAATTATTAAATTTTCTAACCGAAGAAAACCTACCGTTTTAAAAGCGCAGTTATTTAAACATTTAAAAGCACCAGCCAAATTTCTCCTACCCATTTTATTTATTTACAGCTCGCTTTCTCTTTTAGAATTAGACTCCTTTTGGCATAAAATTATTGAAAGTCTTATTATTATTAATCTCTCTTGGATACTAATTGCTTTATTAAATGCTTCAGAAGAAGTAGTTAAGGAAAAATTCATGGTTAATGGCAGCCATAAAACAAAGGATAGAAAAGTATTGACGCAACTACGCTTTTTAAAAAGCCTTTCTATTGTTATTATTTTCACACTTGCCATTGCTGCCATACTATGGAATATTCCAGGAGTAAGAAAACTAGGTACCACTATACTTACCTCTGCTGGTGTTATTGGAATTATAGCAGGTGTTGCAGCACAAAAATCGATTGCAAACCTAATTACCGGATTTCAAATCGCATTTACCCAACCTATTAAAATAGATGACGAAGTGGTTATTGAAGACGAATTTGGTACCGTAGAAGATATTACATTAACCTATGTTGTTATTAAAACTTGGGATCAAAGACGATTGGTTTTACCTCTTAATTATTTTAATGATCATTCTTTTGTAAACTGGACCTTTAACTCTACCGAATTAATTGGCTCTGTTTTTCTCTATGTAGATTATACCTTTCCTGTTTCTGTTTTAAGAACGAAACTCATGGATATTTTAAAAGAACATCCTTTATGGAATAAAAAAACAGGAGAACTTTTGGTGACAAAAAGCAATGAAAAAGCCATGGAACTACGAGCTACATTTAGTGCAAAAAATGCTTCAGACACTTGGACGATGCGTTGTGATATACGGGAACAATTAATAGATTTTATACAAGAAAAACACCCCGCATCTTTACCTAAAATAAGAGAAATGGAAGTATTTAAAATATAAACATTAAAGACTATCTATAAAACAGAAAAAATGATAGATGAATTAAAAGATAATATCCTTTTTAAAAGTATTTTCCATTCTTCCGTAGAAGGGATTTTGGTTATAAATGATTCTGGTGTTATTATTAAAGCCAATCCTGCTAGCGAGCAAATGTTTGGTTATAACAAACAAGAATTAATTAATAAAACAGTAGAGGATCTTATTCCAAACCAATTCAAAAAAAATCACAAATCCCATAGAGACAAATATTCAAAAAAACCCAAATCAAGACGAATGGGATTGGATTTAGATTTATGGGGATTGAAAAAAGATGGTTCACAATTTCCCTTAGAAATAAGTTTAAGCCCTACAGAAATTGAGAATAAACAGCTTGTAATTGCTTTTGTAATAGACATAACAGAACGTATGGCTGCAAAACAAGCGTTATTAGCTAGTGAAAGCCGAATGGCAGAAGCGCAACGTCTTGCTCATGTAGGAAATTGGCATTGGAATATACAAACAGACGAGAGAAGTTGGTCTGACGAATTTTACAGAATCCTTGGTCTTCCTCCTGGAGATAAAAGATTAAATTCAGAATCTGTAAGAAGTTTTATTCATCCAGATGATAAAGAAAGTACAATACAAGCGATAAATGAAGCTGTAAAAAATAAAACACCATATAAACACAAACAAAAAATTGTTAGACCAGATGGTACTGTAAGACACATTTTAGCAAAAGGTAAAACTATATATGATGCAGCAGGCAAGCCAGAAGAACTATATGGTAGCATCCAGGATATTACAAGACATAAAGACATTGAATTAAAACTAAAAAAGAGTAAAGAAAAAACTCAAGCCTTACTACAAGCTTTACCAGATGTAATGATTCTTTATGATAAGCATGGGAATCATCTAGAAGTTCATGCTCCTGAAAACTATCAACTTGTTGCTCCTTACGATGACCATATAGGTAATAATATTGATAAGATACTTCCAAAAAAGGTTTGCGACAAAATAAGAAAGGGGTTTGCCGATTGCGAAAAAACGAAAGAAAATCAAATTGTAGAGTACTCACTTACCATTATGGGCAAGTTGACACATTTTGAATCCCGAATAGTAAAAACAGACACCAATAATTTTTTATGCATCATACGAGATATTACTGAAAGTGAAAATGCAGAAAAAAAGATTCTAGACAACGAACAAAGACTCCGATTAGCTTTAGAAGCAGGCGAGTTTGGTTCTTGGGATTGGAATTTACTTTCCGATACAATAGTAAGAGACAAATATCAAAACTCTTTATTTGGAATGGAAGCAGAAGAAAATATAATTAACTATTCCGATTTTTTAAATAAAATACATCCCGAAGATAGAGATAAGGTACAATTAGCAATAACGCAAGCAATAAAAAAAACCAGTAATTATAACGTACAATACAGAATAACACATCCTGATTTATCGATACATTGGCTTCAAGAAAAAGGAAAGGTTTTTAAAAACCAAAAAGGCAAACCAGAACGTATAATAGGCGTAACTAATAGTATTACAAAGCAAAAGTTAGCAGAAGAAAAATTAAAAGAAAGTGAAGAAAAACTGCGGGAGTACACTTTTGTATTAGAAGAAAAAGTAGCAGAACGAACCAAAGAATTGACTACGGTTGTTCAAAAATTAGTAGAATCTAATTTAAGCCTTGAAGACCAAATAAATGAAACTAAGGAGGCAGAGAACAAAGCTTTAAGTAGTATGTCATTACTTCATGATATTTCTCATAATTTTCCAAAGGGATTTGTTGCTGTTTGTAATTCAGATTTTAATCTTCTATTAGTTGAAGGAGAAGAAGTAGATGAATTAGGTTTTAAAGGTCTAGCAAGTGCAAAAACCTTAATTAATGATGTCATAGGTGTTCCCGATGATGTAAAGGAGAAGGTAAAACGAAATGTTCTAAAAACGTTTCAAGGCGAACATTGCTCTTTCGAGGTAGAATATCAAAACAGAACGTATTTAATAAATTCTACACCACTTTACGATGCCGAAAACAAAATAAATCAAGTGTTGATGGTACATCACAATATCACACATCAAAAAGAGACCGAACTTGAAATGTTAAATACGCTTAAAAAAGAACGAGAGTTAAGCGAATTAAAATCGCGGTTTATCTCTATGGCTTCACATGAATTTAGAACGCCTTTAAGTGCTATTCTGTCTTCAGCGATACTCATTGAGAAACAAAATGAGCCTGGAAAAGAAGATAAAAGAATAGGTTATGTAACTAAAATTAGATCGAATGTAAAAAACCTCGTCGTGATACTAAATGACTTTCTTTCTTTAGGCAAACTACAAGAAGGTAAAGTCATTGCGCATCCAGAGTCCTTCAATCTTATTGATTTTTCTAAATCGTTAATTGAAGAAATGGAGGACATCAAAAAAGAGGACCAGATCATCAATTTACAATGTGAGCATTCTTCTATTAAAGTGTTTTTAGATTCAAAACTTCTAAAACACATCCTTTACAATTTAGTATCGAATGCTATAAAGTATTCCGAAGAACAACAAGAAATCAACATTAAAATAGCAATTAAAAACCAGTTGGTGTGCATAGACATAAAAGATAAAGGTATTGGTATTCCAGCCGAAGATCAAGACCATTTGTTTCAACGTTTTTATCGTGCGAATAATGCTTCCAATATTCAAGGCACTGGTTTAGGATTAAATATAGTAAAACAATATACCGAATTAATGGGTGGTACCATTACCTTTAAAAGTGAAATAAATAAAGGATCTACCTTTTCTATAACCTTTCCTTTAAATGAAACAAAAGATGAATAAAATACTATTAATTGAGGACAATCAAGACGTACGAGAAAATACCGCGGATATTCTTGAATTAAATAATTATGCCGTCATTACTGCAGAAAATGGTGAAATAGGTGTTAAAAAAGCCCTAAAACATCATCCTGATATTATTATATGCGATATAATGATGCCTATTTTAGATGGCTATGGTGTTTTTGAAAGCTTAAGTAAAAACCATAAAACAGCACGGATTCCTTTTATTTTTCTAAGTGCTAAATCGGAAAAATCAGATATAAGAAAAGGAATGAATATTGGCGTGGATGATTATCTAACCAAACCATTTGAAGAGGAGGAATTATTAGACGCTATAGTGTGCCGTATAAAAAAGAGTGATTTTTTAAAAAAAGAATTCTCTAAAAACATAGAAGGTATTAGTGAATTTATCAACGAAGCTTCAGACTTTCTAAAGTTAGAAGAACTATCTAAAGATCGCAATCTAGAAAAGTATAAAACGAAAGATTGTATTTTTAATGAAGGTACTGCTGCCCATCAATTATATTTTATACAAAGCGGAAATGTAAAAACATATAGAACTACCGAATCTGGAAAAGAATTTGTTACCGGCTTATATGGACCTGGAGATTTTATTGGTCAGTTATCACTTCTTGGCGATAAAGGTTTATACGTAGAAACGGCAAGTGTACTAGAAGATGCAGAGATTTGCGGAATCCCAAAAGCAGATTTCACCAAACTCCTGTACGGCAACAAAGAGGTTTCTAATAAATTTATAGATATTATCTCTAATAATTTAATAGACATGCAGGAACATTTAGTAGATATGGCCTACGCTACAGTACGAAAAAGAACAGCCAAAGCATTGTTAGAACTAGATGAAAAAGGACTAATTAAAGATAATAAACATACGGGTATAAGTATTCCTAGAGAAGATTTTGCAGGATTAATTGGTACAGCAACAGAAACGGCTATACGTATGTTAACCGAATTTAAACATGAAGGTTTAATTGACGTAGAAACAAACAGAAGGCTTGTTATATTAGACAAAGAAAGTCTAAAACAAATTTCAGAATTTGGATAATAGTTATAAAATAAAAAAAGAGTTTTACTATAATCACAAAGTAAAACTCTTTTTTATTATCTAAACTTTTTAATCAAACTATTCATTATAAATGTTAGCAGTTGTTCTTGCAAAGCTACTTTAACCTCATTTTTAATAGTAGTTGCGCTAAGGCTATCTTTAGAGCTTTTTAAATTCAGTTTTATATGTTGTTTATAAATCTGTTTTTGCAGACTTAAAATTTTTAACTGATTATCTATTTCGTCAAACGAATTGTAGCTATTTGGTATCATCTTTTATAAAATAACATTTAGAAAATTTTCTTAATAATGGTCCGTTAAACCTATCTCTTAAAAAATAAACAACCATTACAACTAACACATAAAACAATCCAACAATTAAAAAACCATAAAACGTATCATCTAAAATTTGCGCTAACCTAAAAGCTACTGCAAAAGATAATATTAATAAAGTAATACAGGCCAAAGAACCTATCACAATAACTTTTGTGATATAAGTAACGCCTAGCATAAGCACTTTAAAGCTTTTAAGCTTCATGTAATCTTCACTGCTTTTTAAATAAGCGTGAATATGGACATCTGTGTCTAATACGTTTTCTTTTAATTTTTCAAAAGCCATAATTATTATTTTTGAGGCTCCATATTTTTAAGCTCTTCTAACTTACGTTCTAAGCTAGAAATAATGTCTTCTGCCTTACCATTCATATGAGAAATAGTTTCATCTAACTTTTCTTTCATTTCTTGTTTTTTCTCATGTACAGATCTTGTAAGGTCTGCTTTAGCATGCGATACACGTTCCGAAATATCATGTTTTGTTTCGTCTGCTTTTTGTTTAATTTTTTTTCTAGTTTTAATCCCTTTATCCGGCGCATATAAAACTCCGATTCCTGCTCCTATTGCAGCTCCAGCTAATAAAGCTAACAGTGTATTTTCTTTAGTACTTGACATAATTCTATAATTTTAAGATTAGTAAATTAATTTCTATACCTCAAAAGTAGGGCAACAAACTAGAAATTAGAATGACCTAGGTCACTCTGACAAAAATTAATAACAGGATAAAAAAAAATAGCCAAATGATGTAAGTCATTCCTTTTTGAGACAAATCATCTTACTTTAGACCTACAATAAGTAATTACCATGGAATCTAAAATAAGAGAAACAACCCAAAAGCGCATTTTTATAAAATCATATCCAAAATTTCAGCAAATAGAAGCACTAATAAAAGGGATGAACCTACCTGAGAATAAAAATCAACAAATCTCTATTATTGGTAAGTTTGATGAAGAACATTTGGATGCTACTAAAAATTTAACTGCTTTAGAAGAGGAAATGGAAACAAAATGCAAAGCGTTATTTCCATACCCGATAGACTTTGGCATTCTTTCCAATCCTGATATTGGTACCATTTTCATTACAGGATTTCTTGTATCCACATTTTTACAAGAAATAGAACGCAAAGAAATTGGCGCCATGCTAACGGGGCCTTATGGAATTTTAAGAGGCTTAGGAATATACCCTGAAAGTGCTGCATTAAATTTAAAAGCATTACAACTTGGACGCTACTTATTAATAATTAGAGGCACCAAAAAGGAGTTAAAAGTGTTATAAAAAAAATATAAGATAAGTACTAAATACGTTCTAGCTTTAAGTCGCAAAACCCCAAACATATTGGTTGTTTTACAAGTATTATACATGCTTTATTTTCTACTTATAGCAGTTTGTATCCATCGATTCCGTGATACCTTGATACCTTGATGCCTTGATGCCTTGATACCTTGATACCTTGATACCTTGATACCTTGATAAGGTATAAAATGTATAACATACTTTTCATACCATCTCGATTTTAAATGCATTACCACCATAAAAAATCATACTTCTATTTTTTTTAAAGAACGATATGGCATTAATGATATAACTAAATTAATGGATATTTGATTGCTGTAAAATGACTTCCAATTGGATTTTTTTTTTCTAATTAGGCATTGGCTTTTTATCCAAAATACTTTTTTCTGATTTATTCATATTTTCGATACCTTGTAATAAAGCATCTGGATTAAAAGAAATACTATCTATACCTTCGTTAATCAAAAAAGTTGCAAATTCTGGAAAGTCACTAGGTGCTTGACCACACAAACCAATTTTAGTTTTTGTTGTTTTCGCGGAATGGATTGCCATGGAAATCATCTTTTTTGCTGCTTGATCATTTTCGTCAAATAGCTTACCCATTAATTGCGAATCTCTATCAATACCTAATGTTAGTTGGGTAAGATCATTAGAACCTATGGAGAATCCATCAAATATTTCAGCAAATTGTTCCGCCAAAATCACATTACTAGGAATCTCTACCATAGTATACACTTCCAGTCCATTTTTACCTCGTTTCAACCCATTATTCTCTAAACTGACCAATACTTTTTCACCTTCTTTTATTGTTCTACAAAACGGCACCATTACTTTTAGGTTAGTAAGTCCCATAACCTCACGTACTTTTTTAATCGCCCTACATTCCAATGCAAATCCATCTTTATACAGATCACTATAGTAGCGTGACGCTCCTCTAAAACCTAACATTGGATTCTCTTCTTTAGGTTCAAATTGAGCTCCACCAATTAAATTGGCATATTCATTGGTTTTAAAATCACTTAGTCGTACAATGACTTCTTTAGGATAAAAAGCAGCTGCAATAGTTGCAATACCTTGTGATAACTTATCTACAAAATATTCCGTTTTCTCAGAATAGGTTTTAGTAATTTCGATTATCTCTTTTTGAATGGCAACATCCTCTATAGTATTAAACTTTACCAAAGCCATAGGATGCACTTTTACCAAGTGTGTGATAATGAATTCCATGCGTAACAATCCTACTCCATTATTTGGATAAAACGATAGTTGGAATGCATTTTCTGGATCGGCAAGTATCATTTTCACTTCGGTCTTGGGTAGTTTAATATTTGAAAAATCAATTTCTTTTTTTTCAAAAGCACACTTTCCTTGGTAGATATATCCCGTTTTTCCTTGGGAACAAGTAACCGTTATTATTTCACCATTCTGGATAATATCTGTAGCATTATCGCATCCAACAATTGCTGGAACACCTAATTCTCTAGCTACAATAGCAGCATGACTTGTTCTACCTCCTTTGTTAGTTATTATACCTGCTACTTGTTTTAATAATGGATCCCAATCTGGCGTAATCGTATCTGTCACAATAATAGTATCTGACGATAGTTGATCTGCATCTTTTGGAGATTTTAGAAGGCGTGCTTTTCCTACTGCTATTTTAGATCCTACCGCATTTCCTTGCGATAATAATTCCCCTTTTTCTAATAAATTATATTCAATATGGATATTTTTATTTCTTGTTTGATGCACCGTTTCTGGTCGCGCTTGTGTAACAAACAACTCTCCAGACAAACCGTCTTTTGCCCATTCAATATCCATTGCTTTTTGATAATGGTCTTCTATACATTTTGCCCACTTTGCCATAATAACTACCTCTGCATCTGTTAATACAAATTGTTGTTGTTTTTCTTCAGGGGTTTCTATATTTATGGTTGCAATGTCATTAGAAGATTCTGAATAAATCATGGTTAACTTCTTATCTCCTAATTTTTTTTGAATGATGGGATACTTATTCGTTTTCAAACTTGGTTTAAAGACATAATATTCGTCTGGACTTACAACACCTTGCACAATGTTTTCCCCTAAACCCCAAACACCAGAAAGGTGAATTATATTATTAAAACCAGACTCTGGCTCTATGGTAAAACCCACTCCAGAACATCCTTTATCAGAACGAACCATAAGTTGCACGCCAACAGATAAAGCTATGGTATCATGCTTAAAACCTTTGTCTTCCCGATATTTTATAGCACGATTGGTATATAAAGATGCCATGCACTTTTTAATTGCCTTTAGTAATTCTTGTTCGCCTTTTATATTTAAAAAGGTTTCGTGTTGTCCTGCAAAACTAGCATCTGGTAAGTCTTCGGCTGTGGCACTACTTCTTACAGCAACCGCACAATTACTTTCTTTACATAAATTTTTATAAGCGGATTTTATTTCATCTGAAAAAACGGCTGAAAAAGTTCCATTTAAAATATAGTTACGAGCTTGTTCTCCAATAGCTTCTAAATTAGAATAGGACGCTCTGTCGAGTTGAGTTAAAAGTACTTTTAAAGATTCTTGAATCTCATTCCCCTCTAAAAACTCCCAAAAAGCTGCAGAAGTTGTTGCAAATCCGTTTGGAACACGAACTCCTTTTGAGGTTAACTTATTATACATCTCTCCTAGAGAAGCATTCTTCCCTCCTACAAGACTTATATCACTAATAGCAATTTCACTAAACTTTTTGATACGCGATTCCATATTTTCATTTATTTAATTTCATCCTAAAAATACTCATTCTGTTTTCTATTCTAAATGACTAAAGTCATTTTGCTCTTTTTTTATTGCAATCTCAGGATTGTTGCTTCTATAACGAAATAGTAAATGGATTGTATTTTGCGAATTTTCAAAAAAATCGATGTGATAAATATTTTTTTAAAAAAAATTAAAACATTTCATAGTCGTAATCGTTATTCATTAATGTAAAAGGATATTGCATAAAAAAAGGAAGCCAACCAATGAAGACTTCCTTTTTTACTTACAACAAAACACAAGGCTTGTTGTTAAAATATTTAGCAATGATATTTAGTATTTATATCATTTTTTTTTCAATTCTAGGTTTAATTTTTTTTGGACTTTTAAGATTTCTCCTTTTCCATCCATAAAGACCACCTTTTTTTCTTTTCCTTTTGTTATAATAAATTTAAATCGTTCTTTTTTCTGTTTGCCAGAATAGTGTGTTAATTTATAATGATCCTTTGTTATTAACCAACCAGGAAATGCTTTTGCCATAGCGTTTCTAACCTCTAAATTTGGTGCCGTATTTTTAAAGTGCTCTACGGTACTTAATAACTCCCCTTCCTTAT
This sequence comes from Lacinutrix sp. WUR7, assembly GCF_016864015.1. Classification (NCBI taxonomy): domain Bacteria; kingdom Pseudomonadati; phylum Bacteroidota; class Flavobacteriia; order Flavobacteriales; family Flavobacteriaceae; genus Lacinutrix; species Lacinutrix sp. WUR7. Next base: position 3,861,839 of record NZ_CP045067.1, read on the forward strand.
TGTAAGTGGTCACTATTTTACTGTTTTTTCCTTTCAAAATTACTTGATACGTTTCATAGTCTTCCTCAGCATCCATGTTTCTATTTACATATACCTCTTCTTCAATGAATTCGATAGGAATTGCATAAAATTCCGTCATTTCAAAATCACCAAAGTCAGTATCGATGGCTTCAATAATGACTCCTGGAACTTTGTCTTTTTTAATTTTTGCTTGAAAAAGCACGCCTTGGCCATAAGATTGCATTGTCAACCCTATTAAAATTAGGCCTAAAATAAATTTTTTCATTTTTTTAAATTTTAGATATTAATTAATTTGAAAACTATAGATAGAAATACCTAACTATGGATTTTAGAAAAGCTTCTAATCTATTAATTATACAACAAATTTAAAATGAATAGTCTTGAGACGAAATGACTTGAATCAGTTGATGAAGTTTTGTTGAATTGAGTAAACATGTCTTTAAATACAGACAGTGAATAAGAGCACCATAGAGGAATCTTTTAAAAAAGAAAACTGGGATTTGTAAACACCTTAGTTTTCTTAAAAACGCAAAATTAATTTTACAACAATCCAAACTAATAGTATTTACATTTTATGAGCCTTACTAACTACTTCAAGCTTTTTATATAAATATATAAAAGAATGCCTTCATTGAGCTTTATGAAATAATATAGATTCATGTAATATTATTTTCGGGCTGACTCAAATCATTTGACATGGCGTGAATTCCAATTATTTTTGTTTTATATTAATAATTAAATCAATATATTATGTCTGTTTTAAAAGTAATTGAAGTATTAGGTAATTCTACCGTAAGTTTTGATGATGCGGTTAAAAACGTTGTTGCAGAAGTTTCCAAAACAGTAAAAAACATTAAATCTGTTTACGTAAAAGATATGGAGGCAAAAGTTACTAATAATCAAGTAGTTCAATATCGTGTGACCACAAAAGTGTCTTTTGCTATTATGGATTAGTAGTAATTGAGTATTTATTTATGAAAAGGGTTCCTTAAAGGTAATTTGTCACTGCTTTACTTTTTTAGAATCCTTTTTTAACGTAATATTTTTCTTTAAATCAAGTATAAAAGAGTTGACTAAAAAAGTAATTGATATATTCTGAAAATGAAAAATACCATTGAAATATCAGAGGTTAAAAGCCCACAAACCGAGTTTAAAAACAAGTTCAGTTTACGGGAAATGTATCGCGCTTTTGTTTTCCTGCCTAGAGCAATGATAAAGATGATTGGGAACAGCAAAAGCCAATTAGTTGATAATGATTTTGCAAAACGTTTGCAATTGGCAGTAACGGAAGTAAACGGTTGCGCTATCTGCTCCTATGGACATACTAAAATGGCCTTGCGTCAAGGTATGAGTGGTGAAGAAATAAGTAGCTTTTTAAGTGGCGAAGATCATTTTATAAAACCAGAAGAAGCCAAAGCAATTATGTTTGCCCAACATTTTGCAGATTCCAGAGGTTTTCCTAAAAAATATGCTTATGATGTGGTTGTAAAAGAATATGGTGAAAAAGAAACACTTGTCATTCTTTCTGTAATCCAAATAATAACTGTTGGCAATATGCTAGGTATTCCGTTTAGTGCATTTCAATCCAGACTAAAGGGCAAACCGTACAAAGACAGCTCTATGTTTTTTGAACTTGGAACGTTAATAACAAGTATCTTTTTATTACCAATTGCAATTATTCATGGTCTTTTAAGAGGTTTGATTGGTCTACCAAATATAAGACTAGATAAAAGTACAACAGAGGAACAAAACGGATTTCATAACAAATAAGGTTCTACATTAAATTGCAGATTTACCTCTATAGATTTTTTTTTTTACAAGCTTGACTTCACCAATAACTCCAATTTCTTTCTAGCATTTTTAATGCGTTTTCCAGAAGTTGAAAAATCTTTCCAAGGATCTTCGATTTGTTCTAGTCTTTTAAAGATATTTTGAATATTACAAAACTGTGCATGCAACTTTTCATCCTCTAATTCCTTCCAAAATATAGGTGTAGCCACAGGAGCCTTTTCTATAGCTCTTACTGAATATGGTGCAACACTTGTTTGCCCATAAGAATTTCTTAGATAGTCTATATACAAACGTCCCTCGCGTTTATTCTTGCGTATTGCAGTTGTGAATTTAGCTGGGTTTTGCATGGCAATATAATTGGATATATCCTTTGCAAAAGCATGTACTTTATTGAAGTCTTCTTTTTGTTTTAAGGGAACATTAACGTGCAATCCTTTAGAACCTGTAGTCATTAAAAAGGTTGTAAAACCTAAATCCTTTTCTAGTAACAATCGTAAAGCCTTAGCGCCTTCAACTGCTAATGCAAAGTTTTCTTTTGGAGGATCTAAATCAAAAATAAGTGTATCTGGATACTCCATATTATCTATGTTACTTAATGAAATATGAAAAGTAACCACATACTGATTCACTAAATAAAGGAGTGTCTCTTTATTGTCACAAATCACTTGATTCACCCAACCTCCAACTTTCCTAACTTCTTCCGTTTTTATCCAATCAGGAAAATAGGCAGATGCATTTTTTTGAAAGAATCCATCTTCAGCAATACCATTGGGGAATCGTTGCATGGTTAAAGGATGATTCTTTAAATAAGGAAGGATATAATCGGCTATCTTTTCGTAATAAGCCATTACGTCTTGTTTTAGTATTCCAGAATTAGGGAATAGAATTTTATCTTTATGAGTAATTTGTATATGGTGATTATCTGTCTTCATAAGGTTCTATTTTTAGGCTTAAAAAAAATGAATATCAAGTTGTTGTTGTTTTTTAATTAAACACTACACCTCTAATAATTTATATAAATATACTTCTGCTTATCGAAGTTTAAAATGATACAAGTCAGCCAACTATCTTTTTTTTATTAACTGATCTAAGTCATTTTACATCTAATGTTAAGTTACCACCTTTACATATAACTTTTTAAGACCTATACCATGGAAACAAATGTTTCATATTTCGAAAATAAAAAGGAGTTCCGATTATTCGTAACAAAATCCTTTCCGAATCTAATTAAACTAAAAAAAGAAGGAGATCAAACCTCCTTTAATGCATTAGTGCTAAAAATAATGCCTCAAATAAGACAGTATGTGAATACACAATTAAATGCTGCTATTAGAAAAGGGGATTTCTCCAAAAACAAGTATAAAGCTGACGATATAATAGATCAACTATTTATTGAAATTTACGACCATATTGAAGAGGTTGAAAAAGAAGAACACTTTTATCTATGGCTATTTAAAAAAACCAATGCATTGTTGGATGATATTATTGTAGAAGAAGAGTTTGATGATTTTTTCTTTAAAAACATTGATGACTATTCTAGACCAGAATGGGATGCTATGCAAGAAAAGTATAGCTCGGATGCAGAAGGAGATGGACACTTACGATTGATTGAAGAATTTGATGACAGGTCTTACAATCACAATGATTACACTTTAAATCATGTATTTATTGAGAATAAAGAAAAAGGCTGGATTGAAAAAATAGATGCAGATTTAAGCGATGAAGAAATTAAAAATCACATCGAAATGGTATTACACAACTTACCATATGCTATGCGAAATGTGTTTGAACTATCTACCATCCAAAAACTAGAGCTGGAAGAAATTGCCGAAATACGAAAAAATACAGTGGAAGAAGTAACACAACTTTTAAAAGATGCGAAGAAAGCTTTACAGCTAAGTTTTTTCAATAGATATCCAAACGATTAATATAAAATAATACAACTTAATACATACCATTATGAATACAGCAACTTCAAATCCAAAAACACAATATTTACTTGGTGCAGGACTAGATGTTTTACACTTTGAAAGTAGAGAATGGCTAGAAACTATTGACTTCTGGAAAGATGAAATTAGATTTTTTAATGATTTATTAAAGAAAAAAGAAGGGTCAGAAAAAAACAATTCAGAATATGAAAACATGCTAAAAAACTTAGACAAGGTACATGCTGATTTGTTTGATGATTTAAAAGAAAGCGTTATGGAACACGAGCAATTATTATCGAAAATTGAATTGGGCGAAAAAGGATTATCCGATTATAATTACAGAGAAAAACACGCGCAACTTTTAGCAAGGATGAACACGTTTACAAAAGATTTTAAAACGTTTAAAAGAATTGTTTTTGATTACGCAAAAGGTCTATAATTATCATAACTACTGAAGAAATTAGCATTGTAGTTTACAACCCAATTTCTTCAGTAGTTATTTTTTAACATAAAATACTAAAGCACAACAACTATGGAATTATTACTATATACTAAAACATATAATGAGGCAGATACTATTCATAATTTTATGGATTTATACTACAGTTTACATATGACACATTTGGCCAGTGATCTTTTACAAAAAGGATTATCTCCTGACCAAATCACAGATGCCGTTGCAACAGCCATTAGCATTGCAAAAACATCTGGTATGGAGACAAACAAACATTTTATGCCAGTATATAGTGGAATAAATGAACAAATTATTCAGGATTGCAAACTTTCCCATTTAGGATATGGATTGGTAATATTGAATGCCGATAAAAGTTTACCTCTTGTAGGAAGCTTTCAAGTAGATGTTTTAAAAGAATTCCTTAATGAGCATTAAATAAGTAAAGCGTTTTACAAATTGATTTCCAGGCTAATTGGACAATGATCAGAACCATAGTATTCGGATAATATATTTGTAGCTTCTATTTTTTCAACTAGTAAATTACTTACCAAAAAGTAATCAATTCGCCATCCGGTGTTACGCTCTCTAGACTTAAAGCGATAGCTCCAAAAAGTATATGCAATCGTATTGGGATGTAAATATCTATAGCTATCTACAAATCCAGATTGGATAAAATGATCCATTCCGTCTATTTCAATTTGTGTATAACCTGCTGTTTTATTGTAATTAGATGCATCGTTTTTTAAATCGATAGCTTTATGTGCAACATTAAAATCACCACAAACAATAACCGGTTTTGTCTTTTCCAAATTTTTTAAATATTTCAAAAAATCGGCATCCCATTGTTGCCTATAGTCTAAACGATCTAATTTTTGACCAGAATTAGGCACATAAACGTTTACTAAATAAAAATCTTCGTATTCTGCACATTGTATTCTACCTTCTGTATCATGCTCTGAAATGTTCATATCATTACTAACAGACAGTGGTTTCGTTTTACTTAAAATGGCCGTTCCAGAATACCCTTTTTTATCTGCAGAATTATAATACTGTTCATAACCATGCATCGACAACAGCGCTTTTTCCACTTCATTATCCTGCGCTTTTGTTTCCTGCAAACACAAAATATCTGGGTTTAAAATCCCTATAGATTCAAAAAAATCCTTTTTCACTATAGCTCGTATTCCATTTACATTCCAAGACACAATTTTCATAAAATCTATTTTTTTTTAGTGTAATCGACTACCTCTAATTTGTTTTTATATAAAATATATTTAAATTATTTAAACCTAAAAAATATCGTTTTAATTAATAAATAAACACCATAGAAATCGCATTTACTATTGTGCTTTTTTACGTTTATACCACTTGACAGCTTCGTACCAAATCACAGCTAAAAAACCAGTTCCCACGCTAATTAATAGTTGAAAAAGGTTTAACGTTTCAAAAGTGAAAAAGTTTGCGAATGGTGTTATAAAAAGCAACGATACTGTAATAACAATGGTGATACCAATTATTAATGGAACTAGCTTATTCTTATATTTTAAGGTCGTTAAAACGGAATAATAAAAAGAACGATTAACCAAGGTTAGAAATATATTCGCGGAAATTAATGTGGTAAAAACCATACTTCGTGTTAGCGCTTCGCTATAACCATTTTGAATGCCATATTGATATACAATAAGCACACCCAAGGTAATTATTAAACCTTGCACGATACTCGTGGCTAATTCTTTTCCGTTAAAAAAAGTAACCGTAAACGGACGCGGTTTTTGAAGCATGCTATTTTTTTCTATCGGTTCATTTTCATAAATAATAGAACATGTTGGCCCCATAATTAATTCTAAAAAAATAATATGTACCGGATAAAATATATTTGGAAATTCCCAACCCAAGGCTAAAGGAATAAAAACGGTTAAAATAATTGGGATATGAATAGAGATAATATACTGAATGGCTTTTTTTAGATTCGCATAAATCCGTCTGCCCATAGCAATAGCATCTACCATTTTGGATAGATCATCTTCCAATAGAATCAAGGAAGCTGCTTGTTTCGCTATTTCAGTTCCTTTTTTACCCATCGCAATACCAATATGTGCCGCTTTTAGCGCAGGTCCGTCATTAACACCATCTCCAGTCATGGCAACAATTTCATTATTCGCTTTTAAAGCGTTGATAATTTTTAATTTTGCCTGCGGAAACATTCTTGTAAATATAGTAGTGTCTGCTACTTTTTGCTGTAATTCGGTGGCATTTAGCTGCATTAATTCATCGCCAGTAATACTTTTTTCATAGCCTTTGAATCCAATTTCTTTGGCAATAGCTTTAGTCGTTAATGCATTATCACCAGTAATAATTTTAACCTTTATTCCTGCTAAATTAAAATCTTCGAATACCGATGCTATATTTTTCTTTGGCGGATCGTAAAAAGCAACTATTCCTTTAAAATGAAATGGAAAATCTTGCTGTTTCTCTGGATAATCATTCCCTTCAAAATGCGTTTCCGCCACTCCCAACACACGATATCCTTCTGATGTTATTATTTTAATCGCATTATTTATTTGTTCCTTTTCTAAAGTGGAAAGATTTGAAATCGCCATTAAGGCTTCTGGAGCTCCTTTTGCTGCAATAATCCTTTTTCCTTGCTTGTTTTCAAAGACATGTGTCATCATTGGTGGTTTTCCACCTAAAGGATATTCGTGTACCAATTGGAATTGGGAACGTTCGTCTATCTCGCTAGTATTTTTATATGCAGCATGCAAGGCTATTTCCATAGCATCAAAAGGAATAGGTTCACTTGCCCACATGGATATTCGAATTAGTTCTTTTTCAGCAACACCAAAACTATCCTCTATTTTGAATATTTTGTTAGAAGACAAAGTGTAAAGTCTCGCAAGACTCATTTTATTTTCGGTTATAGTACCCGTTTTATCTGTACAAATAACAGTGGCACTACCTAAAGTTTCCACCGTTTTTATTTGTTTCACAATAACTCCCAATTTCATTAATCGCCATGCTCCCATTGCCATAAAGGTGGCGAAAGCGACAGGAATCTCCTCAGGCAAAATACTCATCGCTAAGGTTAAAGCTTTCAGTAAACTATCTAAAATATTATGAGAATGGTAGAAGTTAATTCCCCAAACAATTATAAAAACAACAGCACCAATAATAGCCATTTTTTTTACAAAATTGTTAATCTGTAATTCTAATGGCGTTTTTTCTTTTTGTATTCCTTCTAAGCTTTTTCCTATTTTTCCTAATTGCGTTTCACTACCTATAGCAGTAACCGTAACAATAGCCAATCCGCCGGAAACTAATGTTCCTTGATATACTTGATGATCTTCTTTTGTTTTGTCTTTATAAACGGATAGAGATTCTCCGGTTAGGATAGATTCATTTACTGAAAAGTCATTGGAATGGACAATAATTCCATCTGCAGCGATAGTTCCTCCTTCTTCCAGGATAAGGCTGTCACCTACAACTAATAATTCACTTTTTATTTCCTCGGTTTCGCCATTACGAATGACTTTACATTTAGGTTCTGAAAAGGTTTTAAGTTTCTCTAAAGCATTCCGACTTCTAGAATCTTGATATAAGGAAATGGCGGCGACAAGAACTGTAGCTGCCGTAAGAAATATACCGTCTCCTATATTCCCACTAATAAAGTAAATGGAAGAAGCTACCAACAGTAAAATAACCATGGGCTCCTTTACTAAACTTTTAATAGCATCCAAAAAAGGATACTCTTTTTTTGCTTCTAGCTTGTTATAACCGTATTTAGTTCGTGCAGCCAATACTTCTTCATTGGTCAGCCCTTTTATGTTAAAATTATTTGTTTGCATTAAAAAATTATGGGAAAGTGGTTTTTTTATAAATTTAATACATTCGTTTTAAAATTTGGACTTTCTAATGGAAAAACCTTCCATCAAATGATTAATCGTACACCACCTAATTCTTCAATTTTATACGGAAAATGGTCTCCTGGCGAACCGATAAACATAAAGTTGATTGGAATGTTCCATTCTTTGGATAATTTAGTGATTAGTTCTGGTCCAAAATTAGCATCTAGTTCTATAAACTCGATTTCAATTAAGGGGTATTCTCTATCCACGACATCAATATCATTTCTAAATTGTTCTGTAATCGGGTTACCATTTTTAGTTGCCGTAACGACTTTTAATTTTTTGGTATGTTCATTTCTTTGAATATATAGCAACACTTTATTTAGTGTCTCCACATCGTCATCCTTTGTAAAATAGACAAATTCCTGAGAGTTAATCGTATCAATTACTGCCAGTATTTTACTATCTGTTTTCATCACAAAACTACGAACAGGATCAAAAATGGTATGGATTACTTTTAATAGCACTTTTAGCAATAAAGTTCTATTCAGCATTATCGTTGTAAAAACAATAGCAGGAATAAAATAATCTAAAAAGACAGCTACATTACTAGCACCACCTTCTATTGGAGGCATAACTACATTACCTATTAACGCTATAATCACAGCCGTAATTGCAATAAGTATTGCAATCCAACTTGCTTTTTCAGGACGTGGCAAACTGTTTCTTTTTACTTTAAGAAGTACATTCCCTATTCCGAATAATGTCATTACAGATAAGAAGGAAATGGTATAAACACCAGCCAACAGTTTTACATTTCCTTTGGTAATAAGTAAAACAGAAATGGTTAAAATTAAGAAAACTAGGATAATGCGATACGAGCTTCCTCTACTATTTTTCTTAAGAAAAAACTGAGGTAAAACTCTATCTAAAGCCATTCTTTCTAACAATCCAGAAACACCAACAAAACTTGTTAATACCGCTCCACTAAGTACTAAAAAGGCATCTATACTTATTAAAATCGCTAACCAATTACCACCAACATGTGATGCCATTTCGATTAAAAGTGTATTTTGATATGCATCACTTTGTAATAAAGGTATTGCAAATAAAGACAGTGCAAACAATGCGGTTAACGGATTGAGTACACTTACTACAATCCACATATTCTTTAGTGTTTTTGGAAATACGCCTTTCTGTTGTTCTTCTACAAAATTTGCAGAACTTTCAAATCCTGAAACCCCTAACATAGAAGCTGCAAAACCAAGAAAAATGGCTTTGGTTATACTCCCTGAAGTGGTTGGGAAATGCCAATTTTCAAGAAATAAACCAATGCCATTATTAATCAAGAAGAAAATAATAAAACCACTTAATATAGCAAAAGACAGTAAGTGAAAAAGAAAAATACCAATAGCGACTTTGGAAGATTCTGAAACACCTACAATAGTGAGCGCTCCAAAAAAACTAAGCAGTATGATGGTCGCAATTATTACAGAAATGGAAGGCACCAAATGATGTAAATAATGAATGGCTTCATTTGCTGAAATAACTGCAGTAGCCATATAAGACAACAGGGTTAGTGTGGCTGCAAAAGAGGCCATAAATTTACTTGTTGTATTTAATAGTGCATTATAAGCTCCTCCATTTAATGGTAATGCACCAACGACTTCTCCGTAAATTTTTCGAAACAAAAAAAGCACCAAAGACACGATAAGCAACGTAATCCAGGCATACTGTCCAGCAAAAGCAATAGCCAAAGCAGACACGTATAATACGGAAGAACTAATATCATTTCCACAAATAGCAGTTGCTGCCAACTCGCTTAATTTTTTATGCTTTTTCATAAATACACGTGCCTAAAACTTCTATTCCTTATGTTTATTAATAAGTAAAATGACTTACTATTTATTTTAAAAAATCGGGATTCTTAAACGCAGGATTTGGATATTTATAAAAACCTTCTCCTGTAGAGATTCCTAATTTGTTTTTATCTATAAAATTCTCTTTTAGATATTTTACCGTTTTAATGGTTATTGGATTATTGGTTTTCTCTGCTGCTATTTGATTAATATTATACGCAGTGGTAATCCCAACGATATCGAGAATTCCAAAAGGTCCTACAGGTGCTCCTGTTGCCTTAATCCACGTTTTATCTATAGTTTGCACATCTGCAACGTCGTTTACCAATAAGTTAGTCGCTGCACTTAATAACGGCACTAGCAAAGAGTTAAGAATATATCCTGGCTGCTCTTTATGAAGTGGTAAAGCCAACATACCAATAGCCTTTGCAAAAGCTACAACATCTTTAAAATTCTGTGGATCTGTAGTAGCATGCCCCATAACTTCTGCTGTATTATGTAACCAAATATTATTTGCAAAATGTAGCGCTAAGAACTTGGCTGGTCGTCCTGTGGCTTCTGCAAACTGACTTGGTAAAAGTGTAGAAGAGTTTGTTGCAAACACGGTTTTCTCTGGAGCGACTTTCGCTAATTTATGGTAAAACTCTATTTTAATTTTTGGATTTTCTGGTACTGCTTCAATTAATAAATCTGCATCTTTTACAGCATCTGCTAAATTAGAAGTATAACTTAAATTTTGACGTGTTTTATCTAGTTGTTCTTGTGTTGCGTTTAAATCTCTTTTAAAAGCTTCACTCATGGTTTCAAATTTTGCTTTTGCTTTATCTAAAACTGCATCATTAATATCGTAAACCGTTACTTTAAATCCGTGAAACGCTGTTTGAAATGCTATTTGATATCCTAAAACACCGCTTCCTGCTATGGTTACATTTTTATAATTCATGGCACTATTTTTTAATTTGTTTTTATAAATATATTGGAGAATATTCGACTTCCAATTGATTGATCACATTCGCAATTCCTGGAGCATGATACGCCGCGATTTCGGCATCCTCTTTTTCTTTCATAGAACGCACAGTTCCGCTTAATGTTAACTCTTGATTATGAATAGCCACTTTAATGTTTTTGGCATCCATATTTGCCGAACGTTCAAATGCTTTTTTAATTTGACTTTCCACATTCTGTGGCGTTACTTTCGGCTTTACATCAATATTATTGATTACTTCTTTAACACCATATAAATGCTCGATGGTTCTTTTTGCAAAACTCTTTTGGTACTCCCATTCTAGTTCTCCAGTTAAATAAATTATTCCATCTTCTACTGTAACAATAATATCTTCGGAAGGTACAGAGGCATTCCACTCTAAAGCACTTATTGCTGCTTTTGCTATTTCTATATCCGATTTTTTATCGCTATCTGTGTATTTCACTTTAATCTCTTCAGCCACAGCTTTTACGCCAGAGATACGCTTAACAGCATTTTCAATTGCTGTTTTTTTTGGTAAGTTACTTACCATTCCAGTAAGTGTTACAATACCATTGTTTACGGTTACACCAATCTCGGTTTCCTCAATATTGGGTTGCCATTTTAATTCGGTTAAAACGTCATTTTTAATTTCTAAATCTGTTTTCATAATTCATATACTTTAAATATTTTGATATCTAATTTAGTATAAAGTTACTGCGGTAAATAATATTATATGCTGACCTATGTCAGTACAAAAAAAATCACCCTAGCACCATGAAATGTGTTAGGGTGATTTCTTATAAGGCAACACTATTATTGTTTCTTATAAATTTAGAAAATTAATACTCCACTTCCAACTCGTTTTCCACATTCCATACTCCTGGTGCGTAAAAAGCAGTTCGTCTTGCATCTTCTTTTTCTTTTAACGAATGTACTTTACCTGTTAACGTTACAGTATGACCATCTATTTTTACAGTAATGTTATTTGCATCAATATCTGCTGAACGTTCGAACGCTTTTTTGATTTTTTGTTCTATATTTATAGGTATTTCTTCATCATTTATAATAATATCATTAGTTATGCTTTTTATACCATCAATATATTCTAAGCTTTCTATTGCTTCTCTTTTTTGATAGGCCCATTTTACTGTACCTGATAAGAAAACATAACCATCTTTAACTTTTACACTAATCTTTTCTTGTGGTACAGAGGTATTCCATTCTAAATCGAAAAGGATTTTTTTGGCAATGTCTGTATCATTAAAGTTTGCTCTGCATTTAACTTCAATACCATCCACAACAGCTTTAACTCCTTTTACTTTTTTCGCAGCGTTTATAGTCATTATTTTCTCCGCTAAATTGCTAACTATACCAGTAAGCGTAACAATACGATTTTTAACTTCTACTCCTATTTCCGCTTTTCTGAGAATTGGCTGCCATATTAATTCTTCTAGGATGTTATTTTTAATTTCTAAATCTATTTTCATGGTCTCTACTTTTTATTCTTGTATCAAATAATTCATTACAAAATTACCAAAGTAAATTGTACGAATTATTGACCTAGGTCAGTGTAAAAAAATAGTCCTAATCCAATAAATAAATTAGGACTATTTTCTATAAAAAACAATCATATTGACTTCCTATATGTTTTCGAAAAAAATTAATACTCAACTTCTAACTCATTTTCAACGCTCCATACTCCTGGTGCGTAAAAAGCAGTTCGTCTTGCATCTTCTTTTTCTTTTAACGAATGTACTTTACCCGTCAATTTAATGTTATGACCATCGGCTTTTACAGTAATCCCTTTAGAGTCAATATCTGCAGAACGTTCAAATGCTTTTTTAATTTTTTCTTTAATATCTTGTGCTCTTACCGGGTTTTTTAATGCAATATTATTTACCACATATTTTACACCTTGTAAGTTTTCAACCGCTTTTTTAGCTGCAGTTTTTTCAAAATCCCACATCACTTCACCGGTTAGATACACCCAACCATCTTCCACTTTGACGTCAATTTTATTGGAAGGTACCGAAATATTCCATTTTAAAGCATTCACTGCCGCTTTGGCTATTTCTGTATCCGATTTTTGTGAAGAAGCACTATACTGTACTTCAATCTCTTCGGCTACAGCCTTCACTCCCACTACACTCATAGCTGCTTTTTCGGCCTCACGCTTTTTAACATAACTATCTACAGTTCCTGTTAGCGTTACAATACCATCTTTTACAACAACACCAATTTGGGTTTCATCAATACTTGGTTGCCATTCTAATTCATCTAAGATGTCTTCTTTAATACTTAAATCTGATCTCATAATTTCTATGTTTTAAATTAAACAATTATTATACAATTATTATACACCAAAGATATAAGGAACCTAAAACACTGACGCTGACCTACATCAGTATGGTTCTTTTTTCTGAAAACTTTAACAAAGCAATCTTCTATTAGTAGGCATTAATCTCTCTAACAAAAAACCCAAACAGTATATCTACTATTTGGGTTTTTAATGGAGATGCATTTATAAATTATAATGCTTATTGTAAATGGGATCGTAACATCCATGCTGTTTTTTCATGCTGTTCCATAAGTCCAGTAATATAGTCACTAATACCATCTGCTTGCCATTTTTCGACAATAGGTTTTATTTCTTCTCTAATAAAAACGATAATACTTTCGTGGTCTTCTAACAATTCTGCAAAGATACTTTGACTATCATTTTTACCTTTTGTTTTTTCAGTAAGATGTGTCAATTCTGAATACTTTGCTAAAGTTGCAGGCACATAATGACCTAACATACGTATTTTTTCTGCTACCGTATCTACAACTTCTTGTTGCTCTTCATATAAGGTTTCTAAATAAACATGCACCGAATGAAAATCTGGACCTTCAATATTCCAATGAAAGTTTAAAGTCTTAGAATACAATACAAATTCATCTGCTAGTATTTTGGATAATTGATCTGCTATGGCTTGTCTGTTTTCTGCTGAAATTCCTATGTTTGGTTTTTTCATCTTTATGATTTTTAATTAATTATGAAGTAAAGATATTCGATGCTTTAAACAATTATCATGACCTAGGTCAGTAGACACTATTTTTAAGATTTTTTTAATACCGAATAGATATGATATCCCACGGAAGCAAATACAACACCTAAAAATGCTACTGCCATATCCTTTTGCGAATCCCAGACATCACCTTGTGTACCTAAATAAGAAAGTCCTTCTTCTACAAAAAATACAGTTGCTACAAGCCATTCTATAATTTCATATAAAGCACTTGCAGATAGAATAACTAAAATGGGAAGTTTTAAAGCTATTTTTTTGGGGATTTTAATCCAATTGGAAAGGCATTCTTGCAATGGGTAATACAATAGAAGGCCAAAACTAAAATGGACTAATCTGTCATAATGATTTCTTGAAGAATGAAAAACCTCTTGCAACCAATAGCCAAACAAGTTTTGCGCATAGGTGTATTTAGAACCATACACGTGAAGGCAAAGAAAGATACAAATTAAAAAATAACTAAAATTACTAAAGCGATACTTTGCGTAGGTAAGTATTAAAAAAAGCAGTGCAATAACCGTTAATGTATTTTCGATACCCCAATTTTTAATGTCTGTAGTACCAAAGAATGAATTTAGCCAAACTGCTACAAATAAAAAAACAAACCAAACCTTTTTTGAGGTTATTATACCGCTGATTTTCATATAATACTAATTTAAAATTACCCTTTATATTTTTTATAAATATAAAGGGTAAGGTATAATATGTTAGCAATAGTTAAAAAAAAACAAGATTACTAGCATAAATTACTAGCGGTTATGTCTTATATTATGGAATGATCACCCACTATTTCAGATAATGGTAATCCCCAACTTGGTACTTTTCCACCTAATGTTTGATACATAGTTTTAAACCCCATTTTTAAAATGTATGGAGTGTATCCCATTTTCAAGATACTTGTTTTTCCGCCCCACCATTCATCGGTATGCATATAAAACCCTTTATGATTCCCCATATCACCATAACACAAAAGCATTGGGTGCAGTGGATCTATTTGTTCCTCTTTACCAAGAATTTCATTCGCTATAACCTTCGATACAATTTCACATTCCATATGTCCTAAAGAACCCAGCTTAGGTATGGTAACAGCGGCTGCATCACCAACTGCTAAAATTTCAGGATAATCTGGATTTCTCATAAATAAATCGGTAATAACAAATCCTTGATCATCTACAAATGGAAGTCCCTTCATAAAAGCATGTGGTTCCCAATTTGGAAAAACGATTTTCATTTCCGCATCTAAGCTAGTTCCATCTTTAAATTCTATTCCTTCTTTATAGAGTCTTTTAATCCCAATTGTATTGGTTTTATAACCATAGCCCATTTCTGATACCATTGGAAGTAATTGATCGAGTATGGTTTTACCAGCATCCTCAGCAATAACATCTCCAGGAGTAAATAACGTTATATTGGTAGCATCTCCTTTTTTATTATTTTTTAACCAATCTGCCATAGAAAAAGCCAGTTCTACAGGAGGACCTTCACAAGCAGCTAATGCCATTGGAATTTTAGGAAGCTTTGGACTTTGACCTTGAATAAAGCGATCTGATCCTATTACAATATGCCCTCCTTTGTAATCGTTATTTAAATAATGACGAACCTCATTACCATAAAAAGTATCCGAAAAAGTATGTCCGAACTCTGCAAACCCTTCAATTTTATCATAAGCAAGTTTACAACCTAAAGCAATGACCAAATAATCATACACAATATGTTCTTGCGCAGAACCTTTTCTTTCGTTAGGAGTATAATAAACCTGTTTAGTAATTGCGTCTATATGCTCCACTTCTCCTTGAATGAATTCACTTCCATCTGATTTTAAAAATTTCTGAAACTGAAATTCTAAAGTATCTGCTGGGTTGTGATTATTAAAAACTTCAATAGGAATATTAGGAATAAAATTAATATAGTTTTTACGGTCAATAACCGTAATTTTTATTTGGTCACCTGCTTCTCTATGCAGATAACGTGCTACAGTAAGTCCTGCGAAATTACATCCTAGAACTAAAATTTTTTTCTTGTTTTTCATATTATAAGCTTGTATTTAATTTAGATATCCTAAACTAAAGACACTTTGTGTTTTAATACTTTTTCACATAGCAGCAATAGCGATTTTAGTCTATCTACTAATAGATTTAGCAGCTTTAATAAGCGATTTTGCTTCATGAATTGAAGGATAAACAGGAATTACTTTTTTTCCTGTTTCGAACAATCCGTAAACTGCCATTTGTGCTGTTCTTACTGAATATTCTACAGTAAACACAATATCTTTTGGTACCTCAGCAAACTGACCTAAAAAGGCAAAATTAGTTGCACCTTCAACTAAAACTTCTGGTCTATCTTCATACGCTCTTGGCATAAATAAGCTATCAATAAAAGGCATTGCTGTTGGAATACAGTTTACTTTTCCTTCAGCTACAATAGGCTTCATTAAATTCTGAATTTTTAAATGATACCAAAGTTCCTCCAGGATTTCCTCACCTGTACATTCTGCCATTGTTTTATTGACATAATTTCCTTTTCTATCTGGATATAAACCATAACCCCAAAATACCTTAACATCTTTGGGTTGATTAGGAAAATGTGGCTGACGTGCAATCACAATAGACATGAGCCAATTAGAATCGGTCATGGTTACTAAACCACCTGTACCATCTACATTGCCTGAAAAATTTTCCATATAATCATGGAAGGTACTATCTTTCAACGTAGCTGTAAATGAATACCATTTTTGTAAATCTATATTATCGCAGAAAACGCCAGGATTACCAAAAGCTTTATCTTTTTTAGCAATATTTTTCCAAAGTTTCCAAGATCCTGATTCTGCTAGTCCTTTTAACTTTGCAGGTCTATCCCAAGCTCCATTGTCTGTACTATCGGTAATAGAACCATTAGTAATAAACACGTAATCGTTTTTACCAAGCACAATTTCATTCTTATCTTTTAGATGTATGACAGATGCTGTTTTTTTATCTGAAGATAAATCAAAATCTATATCAACAACCTCACATTTCATATCAAATACAACGCCTCTTTCTTCTAGGTGTTTTTTCATAGGGCGCACTACTGAATCGTACTGATTATATTTTGTGCGCATTACACCTCCTAATCGGTAAAGTCCATCCACTAAATGAATTAAACGTCTCATGTATCTACGCATTTCTGCAACACTGCTCCATTTTTGAAAAGCAAACATCGTTGACCATATATACCAGAAATTAGTTTCAAAAAAATCATGATCATACCAATCTTCAATTCTTTTGTTTTCTAGTAACTTTTCAGATGTCATTAATAGCTTTAAAAAATCTGCTTGCTGTTTTAATGATAAACCGTAGGAAGATACATCTAGTTTTTTACCCTCTTTTAACAGCCTCGCTTTACCGTTTGAAACAAACCTTTCATTAAATTCAAACGATTCATCTCGAATTGAAACATTAGGGTCTTCCAAAGATGGAATATAAGATAGTAAATCCCAGTAGCACTCATAATGTTTTTCGTGCATCCTTCCACCTCTAACCACATAACCGTCGTCTTTATTGCCTGCTCCATCCAAGGCACCACCAAGGATATTATCTTTTTCTAAAATATGTATATTCTTTCCTTGTACCCCTGCATCTTTAACTAAAAAAACGGCACTTGCAAGAGAAGCTATTCCACTTCCTATAAGATATACTTTAGCTTCTTCTGAGTTTTTATTTTTTGCTCTTTTCATGATTTTATAGGTAATAATTACAAAGCAAAGCAGCAACTGTTACGTTTTTTGTTCCATTAGTTTTAATACTTGGACCTATCCACAAATAAAAAACGAACTCGCGTATACAGTTACAGCAATGCTTCATAACTTTTGTTTATTTATCTTCAAGAAAAGTCTTTACTTTCCTTGAGGACTTGTTTACTTAATTTTTTAACGTTCTTAGCGCAGCATCAAGGTTTACTTTTAAATCTTTGTCATGACGTGTGATCGGTGGAATTTTCTTATGGATATCCAGTAATTCATAAACTGCCATTTGTGCTGCTCGAACAGAATATTCTACTGTAAAAACAGTATCATGTGGTATTTCTACAAACTGACTTACAAAGGCCAAGTTTCTTGAGTTTTTTGGCACTGGCAATGGTCGATCTGTATTGGTACGTGGCATAAACATACTAGTGATATATGGCATTTTGCAAGGAATACAGGTTGCATTTGAAAACACCTCATCCATATCAAAACGAAGATGCCCACAAATTTCTTTAAGGATATCTTGACCGTTACATTCTGTCATGGACTTGCTAACAAAATCACCAATACGATCTGGACGTAAAGAATAACCCCAAAAGACCTGTACACCATCTGGTTGTTGTGGATAACGTCTTTGATGTTTTAATACAACTGACAATAACCAATTGGAATCTTTAAAAGTCACTAGAGCTCCTGTACCATGTTTATTCCCTGTCAATTCTTCCATTTTATCAAAAAACACGGGATCTTTTAACGTTACAATAAATGACTCCCAATTAGATTCTGGGATGCTAGAATTAAATACAGCAGGATTACCAAATTCTGGACGTCCTTTTGCTAGTTTCTCCCATAAATCCCAACCTTTACTATCTGCTTTTGTTAAACGCTTAGGCGGACTTGTCATTGATCCAATACTAGTTGCATCTCCCATAGAGCCATTTTGGAAAAACACCAAATCATTCTTACTTATTGGAATCGTTTCTGTCTTACCTTCAACCACATATTCAATCTTGTTTACAGCCCATTTACCATCTTCATCATCAAAATCAAGATTTAGATCTGTAACCGTATGTCCTTTTAAAATCTTAACTCCTTTTTCGACTAACCAAGCTTCAAGAGGACGCACAAGAGAATCATATTCATTATAAACCGTACGTGAAATTCCACCCATGGTTGCAATTTGTGTAAACTGTTTTAAGAAACGGTGCATATAACGTTTGAACTCAACAGCACTATGCCAAGGTTCAAAAGCAAATGAAGTAATCCACATGTACCAAAAATTAGATTCTAGCAATTCTGGAGACAACCAATCTGTAATCCTATCATTACCAAGTTTTTCTTCACTGGTTTCTAATAGTCTAAGCAATTCAAATCGATTGTGCATGGATAAACCCAATGAAGAAAGATCTGGAACCGCACGGTTTTTGTTGATAATACGTGCATGAGCATCCGTTTTAACCACTTTATTGAATTCTACAGTTTCGTCATAAACTGATTTATTAGGATCTGTTAATGAAGGAATCGTTTTCATTAGAGACCACATACACTCGTAGATGTCTGCGCATAACATTCGTCCTCCACGCATAGAGTAACCACTTTCTGCATTTCCAGCAGCATCTAAAACGCCACCTAATACAGGTAGTGCTTCATAAATTGTAATATTTTCTCCTGGTATTCCTCCATCTCTGATCATAAATGAAGCAGCAGCCATATTCCCAATACCTCCACCTACTAAATAGGCTTTAGTATCTTTTATATTAGTTTTCATTATTTGTATAATTTTTTGATAAGAATAATTAAAAAACAATGAGATAACCGTTTATGTATTTTCTATAAGCAAATTGGCAACAGCTGTTTTACCAACTAGTGAGTTTGCAAATAATAAAAGACCAAGCCCTAACTTATGACCACTCACGGTTATAACATTGCTTTAAATTGTTGTTGTTAACTAAATTCTTTTTTAATTTTTTTCAAATCAAACGCTAGAAATATTCTAAAAACGCCTGCGCTTACAAATGCCATAGCTGTCATGTAAACAATACTTAAACCTGCAAAAACAGGATTTGCCAATAGCAAAAATGCAAACACTAAAGTGAGTAATCCTAAAAATAACAACCATCCCCAATTTGGAACATCAGCAGCTTTAAACTGAAACGATAATCCAATGGCCATAAAACCTTGAAACAAAAGCCAAAATCCAACATAGAAAGGTAGAATTGCCATAGTCATTAATGGATGTGTTATTAATAATAGACCTATTATAAGATCTAGAATACCACCTGCCAAATACCAGCCCCAACCTTGGACCTCATTTCTACTCGATAAGGAAAAAAAGATTTGAGATATACCGGAAACAAAAATGAACACACTAAAAACAATGCTTAATGAAACATAACTTGCCAAGGGTGTTTGAAACACCCAAACTCCTGCAATGATGTATAGAATCCCTATTAAAAGTGATACCCACCAATTTTTTACTGCAGATTGTGCGGAACTTAAAATTGTAGTTGCCATAACGTTTTTATTTAAAATTATTAATCGACATTATTTTTAAAAAGATCTTTTAAAGCAGTCCCTAGCTCACTCATATCATGATTAAACTCACGCTCGAATTTCAGCTCACTTGCTACAGTAGCAGCATTAAAAGAAATCACACCGTCTTCAAACGCTTTAGCTCTTTTTGCTAATTTCTCTTTAAGTTCTTTATTTTTTTGTTCTAGCTTATCTAGTTCTTTTGTCAATTTTTCTTTTTCCTTTTTATTTGCTACTGCAATTTTTTCTCGAAGCTCTTTAATCTTATGCTCTGTATTTTCAATGGCAGTTTCTGATGATGTTTTAAATTTCTGCCAATCGGAAGTCACACTAGTTTTAATTTCTTCACTAGTGTCTTTTGCTCCTTGTTTTAGATCATTATTAAGTTCTTTTACGTCTTCTTTAACCGATTTAGCATCTTGTTTAGATGACTGTCCACAACTAGTTAAAACTGCTCCTGCCATAAATACGATTACGGTTAAGGATAAAATATTTTTTTTCATAATTGATTGTTTTATTTGTTAATAATTAATACTCTTCTTTTTTACAAAATTCTCTAAGGCCTATTATAAGTTCATTCATATCACGGACAAACGACTTTTCAAAGGTTGCTTTTATGGCTTCATCATTTTCATTAAAATGTTCCATATCTGTGGTAATCTTTTTATTAATCTGAGCCAATCTCTCTTGGAGACCGTTCTTTTTTTGTTCTAAGGTATCCAGTGCTGTCCTGCATTTTTGTTCTTCTTTATTTATCTCGGAAAATTCTCGTTTTAAATCTTCAATTTGACGCTCTCTTGCTTTAACAGCTATTTCCGCATCTTTTTTAAATGTCTCCCAATCTACTTTTAAGGAATCTTTTCTTTCTTGATTTACCTGCAGATTAGCTTCCTTACTGTTTTCATTAGCTAATTTTAAACTTTTATTTGTCGCAGAACTGCAACCAATGCATCCAATTCCTAAGAGAATTACTAGTACAACCGATGCAAATATTTTAGCTTTCATATCTCATTATTTAAATTGCGAATTACTTTTCATGCTCTAAAACATATTTATCTTTTAATCTCATTTCGGTATCAAACTCATAAATATTTAACACTCCAGTTTTCACCTCCACATTAGAAATTTCAATGGGAGAAATTTTTTCAATATGTCCCATTAATGCTCGAATAGAATTCCCGTGTGCCGAAACTAAAACGGTCTTACCTTCTACTAATTCTGGGACTATCGCTTCAAAGAAGTATTGAACAGCTCTATGCCTAGTTTCCTCTAAGGATTCACCTAATGGTAATTCTTCGGTAGGAAGCTTAGCATACTTCGGATCAAATTTCGGATTCCTTTCGTCTTCCATAGATAAGCTTGGAGGCGGCGTACTAAAACCTCTTCTAACCTTTAAAAAAAGATCATCTCCCACTTCTTTTCTTACCGCTTCTTTTTTTCGACCTTGCCAAGCGCCATAATTTCGTTCATTAAGTTTCCAACTTTTTAGGAAGTCTATGTGCATTAAATTGGCAGTATCTAAAATAATCCATGCGGTTCGTATCGCTCTTTTTAGATAAGATGAAAAACAGATATCTATAGCTAATTTATTATCCCTTATAATTTGACCAGCTACCTTAGCTTCCTGGATTCCTTGAGGAGCAAGATCGATATCTGTCCATCCCGTAAATATGTTTTCTATATTCCAAAGGCTTTTTCCGTGTCTTACTAATATGAGCTTTCCCACTTCTATTTTATTTTTGAAATATTACTAACGCTATATTCTTCTTTGTTAATCCTCAATATCTTCTCCTAAAGCACTATGCAGTTGATATAACTTTTCTTCTTCCTTTTTGATTCTCTTATTCAGTCTATTTTTTCTTGCTTTAGCAAAAGCATCTGTAATATCATGTTCCACATCATCCAAACGAGATTCTAATTTGTTAATTCTAGATTTCGTTTCGTTTTTAATCTTATTTAAAGTGGCTTTTCTCTTTACTTCTAATGCTGCCATTTCGGCTTTTCTTTTTGCTTTTAGATCTGCAATCTTTGCTTTAATTTTAATTTTTTCTTCAGCTGTAGCTTTTCTAAGTTTTTGACGTTGGTCTTCAATACTATCTTCAATGTCTTCTACTTTTTCATCTACATAATCATCGAATTCTATTCCTGCTTCACTTCTAATAATTTCTGAGCTTAATCCTTTAAGAGCCTCATCAATAAAAATAGAACTATCTTCTGCTACTTCTGCCACAATAGCTATAGTTCCTGGAGTCATTTTATTACTCACTCTTTTAATAAATGCATCTTCAAAATCATAGCGACTAATATCCCAAACGGCTCCTGCGACTACACCTGTATATAGTCCGATAATTAATCCTAAAGGCCCTGCTAAAGCTCCTACAATACCACCAAGAGCCATACCTGTAAAGGTTCTCCAACCTTCTCCATCGGTTTGATCATTTAATACTTCGTATTGATTGTTATCTTTTTTACGAATCATCATATGTTCATAGAGCGTAATATCTCCATATACATCTAGTTCTTTCATTTTGTGTAAAGCTTCTATTGCTTTTTTCTCTTCCTTAAAAGGAATAACGATAATATTTGCCATTTTTTCTAGTTTTTAACTATTAATACTTGTTTTAATTGATCTTGATTTTAATCACACGAATGTGTTAATCGGCTAATTCTCCCATCTCTTCATCCAACTCTCTTAGCATGATAGACTCTTCTCCAAAAGCTTCTAATCGTCCTATTAAATATTGCACTTTGCTTAACTCTTCTGCTTGCTCTTTGCAAAACCATAAACCCAATTCTACAACCATAAAGTTTTCTTCGGTATGTGCTGCTTTGGTAAGTGCATAGCATTGTGTGGTAATTTCTTTTTCATGTTCTAATGCTGCCAGAATAACATCTGGAAGGCTAATAAAATCTTGTTTTGGTTGTTTTAAAGCTGGAGTGATTGGTTGGATACCATTTGCTAAAAGCATTTTTTTTGCTTTAGCTGCATGCACCAACTCTTCATCACTATATTGTTTAAATAATTTTGCTGCTCCTACAAACCCTTTATCATCTAACCAAGTAGACATGGCTAAATATATTCTTGAAGAATATTCTTCTTGTTCTACTCTATAATTTAGCAACTTCACCATTGCTTCGCTTAAAAATTCTGATTTTGTTTTCATGTTCTTTCTATTTAAAATATTTATTTTTTGTTTTGAAGTATCTAATTTTTGATATCTGTTTACACTTCAAAATTATATTGTTATGAGGAGAGACACACTGACCTACGTCAGCACTAGTAAACTGATTTAAATCAGTTTACTCCTTTTTGTTCCAAAATTCTTCCGCTTCATTTTCCATTTTTTCTAAGCGTGTATAGTAATCTGGAAACTCTTTTAAATGCGCCCAAGCTATTTTTCCGGTGATGCTTTTATCGTCGTTAGTAACATTAGTTTCTGGATATCTTGAACCGTGTTCAAATTCTACATTTATTCCTTTTGTGAACTCATCTAATGGAACATCTGTCCATAGAATACCAAGATTATCCCCAATTTCTTTTGCTTCTTGTGCATTTAATTTTTTCATTGTCTTGTAATTTATTGGACAGAAAATTGATAAAACCAATGTCTTAATTTCTAGTATAAAAGTACTTGTATTGAAGCACACAAACACTGACCTACGTCAGCGTGATAAAAAAAGAATCTGTTTTTTTGAAGGGTGTTTTGTTTTGCGAATTTGCGTGAAGGATTGCAGTGAAAATCCCGCAGCTCGACGCAGGAGATGCGAGGAATTGTAGTGTAAAGCCTGACCCTTGTGGTCACGCCCAACTTTTAAAAACAGAAATACAATTAGCTACGAATAATAAGAATATAAAGAATACCAACCAGAATAACGCTTCCAAAAGCATAGCCAACAAGTTTACCTGCTGCTTTAGAACCTTTGAATACGGTGATACCCAGTTTTACTAGCATATTACTAATGGTCGCTGCAATAATTACGGAAGATGCGAGGGTTAATTTGTCGCCATCTAAAGAGAATTTAGACATGCTAATGGTAATGGCATCAGTATCTGCCAGACCTGCAATTAACGCGGAATAATACAAACCACTTTCGCCAAAAAACAGATTGCTATAAAAAACGGCGAAAAGAATAATGACATATACTGCTCCGAATTTTATGGCATTTAAGATATTTAATGGATTGCCTAATTTAATATTGGTGTCAGGAATTGCATCGTCTTTGCGCATTAAAAACAACGTTGCTGCCACGCAAATGCAGGTTAATATACCAAAGGGTAATGCTAAATGGGTTAATATATTACTATTAAAAATGTATGCTAGTAAGGCTAATCTAGGAAACATAATTGCGGATGCTACTATGATTCCTGCACTATACTTTTTGGAAAGCTCTGGAGATTCTTTACTACTGGATGCATAATTCCAAGCTACTGCTGTGCTTGAGATAAGTCCGCCAAGGATTGCCGTTAGTATAATTCCTTTTTTCGAGCCAATAAATTTGACAAGAAAGTAACCTATAAAGTTTAAGAAAGAAACAATAACGATAATGGATCCAATTTCGAATGGATTTAATAGATTGTCTGGGCCATAGGTTTTGTTGGGTAAAAAAGGAAGAATTAATAAGGCTATGATTACGAATTTTATGAAAGCGAAAAGCTCTTCGGAAGTAATATTTTGAATTACAGAACGAAACCTCGTTTTTAGAGATAATAAGGTTACTATAATTACAGCAGTTGCTACGGCATCTCGGTAATATGCTACCGAAACCATGACTCCTAAAACAAAGGTTGCTATTAAGGCTAAATTGGTAGTTAGGTCTTGACCAAGTGTGTCTTGTTTTTGAGAATAGGTATTAAATGCCAAAAAGAGAATAAAAGTGCCCAAACTGATAATTAATAGCCAAGGCGTAAATATTTCGGTAAGATTACCTAATGAGAATCCAAGAATGGTAACAATAGGGAAAGTTCTTATACCTGCTATACCTTTGTCTTCCTTGAGTTTGTCGTACTCTCTTTCTAGACCAAGTATAAGACCTATCCCTAAACTGATTAGAACTCCTAGCATATAAGACCCTACGAGCTCACTAATTTCCTGATACCATTGCATTTAATATTACATATATTTTTCTAAAAATCTGAAAAATTCTTTTTTAAGATCTGCGTAAATCTCACGTTGTGTTTCCATTTTATTTCTAAATTCTACATGCTCTTTTGCTAATTGCACATCGATTGCGTCTTCGCCTTCTATGCTTTGTCCTGCAATACGCTCTTCATGTTTTTCTATGGTTTCTTGTAAATCTTCAATAACACCTCCATGAAGAATAAATTCGTTTTGATAATGCTCTAATTGCGCAAGCACATCTTTGTTAGTCCATCGTGTTACTAGTTCACTTAATCTGTTATTAAAGAACATTAATTCGTCTTTCCAAAATGCCAATTCCCCTTTCCATTGTTCGTGTTCAAAATGCATATTAGAGTTATATAAAACTTCTTTTTCCATGATTGTTTATTATTTATAATTAGTAAAACAAAGATTACCTTTTTGTACGGCATTAAAAATGACATAGGTCAGTCTTTTAAATAATTTATTAGTAGCTTTTTATTTTTTGATGACGAATAGAGTCTTTTTGAAAATTGGTCCAATTATACTTTCCTTCTAAAACACCTTTGGTTTCCCAATCCCCATAGGTTGGATTGGGTAATACGATGAATTTTTTTCCAAAAAAAGCTTTCAAACTATCTACACTTCTATTTCTTTCTATGGTAGATCTATTCTCGAATATGGCAGAAAAATCGGATAAATTATCACCAATTAGCAATACAATATCATATTCTTTTTGCACCAGAAGCCTTCTAGGTTTCTTTTCGCTAGTGCTGTCTTTTAATAAGACGTGAGCTTGATCAGCATAAGGGAAACCAATTCTTTGCAGATTTTCAATAGTCTCTTCTTTCTGATTTGTAGATCGATTAGAAATGTAAAAAACGACTACATCTTTACTTTTTGCGTAATTGAAAAAATCAAGAGCTCCAGGAATTGCATTTGCCTTTTTTTCCTTTACCCATTCTGTCCATCTTGATGTAGAATACGTTTCATCTAATTCAATCTGCTTACCACTATAAGGACTATTATCCAATACCGTTTCATCAATATCTGTTACAATAGCAATAGGCTTTTTATAGTCTGATTTTCTATCTAAAATAGTATGCAACTGCATTTGAGCAAGATTAAATGCTTGATACGATAAAGCACGATATTCTGCTGCTTGCTGCTGCCATAAAACGGCCTGAATAGTATATTCACGAATAGGAATATCTGTCTTTTCTATTCTTGAAGATTCGTGTTTTTGTTGCACTATTTGTGATTTACATCCTAGAAGAATTAAAAATGCAACAAAAGGAATTAAGGTACTTTTTTTCATAATAAGAAATGGAATAACAGGTTTTTAATGCATTAAGAATTAAATCGTTTATTACACAAATAATTTTAGTAATTTAAAAAAAACCAATGCTATTTACTATGATTTTTATCAGTGTTCTATTTATTAAATTATTGTAAAATTAGATAATGATTTAAAAAAGACATTAGCATTATGGATACTAAAGAAAACATACACCGTTTAGCTTCTTTTTCTTCAAAAATAAGAGAAGTCACACTTAAAAGACTACAAGAAGTTCCTGAAGATTTTACCCATTGGCGTTTGAACAATACCGCGATGAGTTTTGCGCAAATTGTACAACACCTAATCCATGTTGATGAATTGTTTTTTAGTTTAGCAGAATCTAAAGAAAATGAGTTTCAATGGACTTTAGGATCTGAAGAACCACATGTTGCAATTGACAAAACAACTTATGAATCCATGCTAGAAAAACTAAGAAATTTTCAACAAAAACGTTACACTGTTATTTGCTCGCTGGATACTTTAAAAATAAACGCAGTAATAACTGGAGATAATAATGAAAAAACAACTTTGTGGTGGTTTATAATGCGAAAGGTTTTAGAACATGAAATTTATCATAGAGGACAAATTGCAGCATATCTAAAAGTACTCCGCGGAGAACAGCTAGAATTTTAATTAATTCGACTATTTTCTTTCAGTAACGCTATCCAAACCCTATCTTTTAAGAAGGGATGACCTTATATATTAGATCTTTAGAATATCTGTAGGTGTCTCCACCAAAATAGTTTTATTGCCACGTAAAGCTATTGGCTGCTTCATAATTTCCGGATTGTGTTGTATCATTTTTATCCAATCATCTGTAGATAGATTATGAGGTTCAAAAACAGAGGTATACGCCGGACTATTTTGGTTTATAAGATCTGCGACTTCTAGGTGTAATCTTTCTGCAAGTTCTACAAGTTGCGTTCCTGTAATTTTTGTTTTTAATACATCTATTTCTTGCACCTTAAAACCATCTGCTTTAGCATAGGCTAAGGTTTGTTTTGCTATATCCGATTTTGAATTATAGTATACTGTTATTTGTCTTTTTGATGTTGCAATTTCTCCCATAATTTAAAGATTAAAAGTCTATTGATTTTTTATTTTTTCTTCCTCGATATAATGCCCTAAAAGTTGCTTTAAACTTTCTAGATATTCGACCATTACTTTTTTATCCATGTGCGGACTTTTACTAACAGGTAACGTTAATGGATTTTCATCAAGAGACCGATAGAGTTCCGGGTAATTAGTTTCTATTTTATTGGTTAACTGTGTAATTTCTGTAAGAATGTTGTGTAAATCTTTCATTATTTATAGTTTTAATTATTGTGTATAATAATTTGTTTTTCATTCATAACGTAAGGCATCAATTGGGTTCAATTTTGCTGCTTTTCGAGCGGGAAAGTATCCAAAAGTAACACCAACAAGTGCTGCAAATCCAAAACCTATCAATATAGAATACATTGCTGTTGGAATATAAAAACTGGTAGCTTTATAAATTATTTGATTCCCAATAATCCCAAATAAAACACCCAAAAGACCACCAACGAGACTCAATACAATGGCTTCTATTAAAAATTGAGTAAGAATATCACTTTCCCTTGCACCAATAGCAAGCCTTGTTCCTATTTCACGAGTTCGTTCTGTGACGGAAACCAACATAATATTCATGATACCAATACCACCAACAAGCAATGAAATACTAGCTACAGCTCCTAATAATATAGTTAAAATCCCCGTAATATTTCCTGTTATTTCTTGAAGTTCGATTTGCGTCATAATCTCGAAATCGTCTTCATCTTCATCTTTTATTTTATGAGACTCTCGTAACAATTCTGTAGCCTCCATTTCGGCGTCCGCAATATGGTCTTCGCTCAACGCACTTGCCATAATCATGGTATAACCTCTTTGGTGACCATACAATCTATTTTGTACCGTTGTATAAGGAGCTATTATAATATCATCCATATCTTGCATTCCTCCTGAGCCTTCTTCTGTTAACAAACCTATCACAGTAAAAGGCACTTTATCAATTCGTATTTGATGACCAATAGGGTCTTCACCAGGAAAAAGTTCTTCTCGTATGGTTTGACCAATAACACAATACTTTTTAGCAGTTCTTACATCGTCTTCCGTAAAAAAGCTACCAGACTGTATATCTCTACTGGTAATAAAAAAATAATCATAGGACACACCATAAACCATTGTGGATTTATAACCACTTGGACCAATAGCTTGTGCTCCAATAGCTACTAAAGGTGATAATTTAGGCATCCATACAGAATTTTTCTGGAGCATATCAAAATCTTTCTCATCTATAGGTCGTCCCATTCTCACGTTTATACCAGCCTTATGTTCCGACTTGGTTTGAATCATCAATAGATTAGTTCCTAAACCTGAGATCTGATTTTCCACCTGCAATGTTGCTCCTTCTCCTGCAGAAATAGTCATAATAACTGCAGCAACTCCTATAATAATTCCAAGCATGGTCAATAAGCTCCGTGTTCGGTTCTTATTTATGGATTTAAAAGCGACTTTGAATATTTTAAAAAACCTTCTCATAATTATGTTTTTAAGGAGTTACAGGTTTTTCTAATTCTTTAATAGCAAATGCTTTGGTACTTCTGTTTTCAATAATTTTATCCGATATAATTCGTCCATCTCTTAAATAAAGCATTCGTTTAGCAAATTGAGCAATATCTGGTTCGTGCGTAATCATTACAATCGTCTTTCCTTGATTATTCAATTGAACAAAAAGGTCTGCAATATCTATACTCGCTTTGCTATCTAGATTCCCTGTAGGTTCATCTGCCAAAATAAGCGCTGGATTATTAACCAAGGCTCTAGCAATTGCAACGCGTTGTTGTTGCCCCCCAGAAAGCTCATTGGTTTTATGATAAATACGATCTGCCAAACCAACTTGTTCTAGTGCTTTTTTTGCAAGTTCTTTTGAGTTTGAAAATTG
Organism: Lacinutrix sp. WUR7; assembly: GCF_016864015.1. Classification (NCBI taxonomy): domain Bacteria; kingdom Pseudomonadati; phylum Bacteroidota; class Flavobacteriia; order Flavobacteriales; family Flavobacteriaceae; genus Lacinutrix; species Lacinutrix sp. WUR7. The sequence continues at coordinate 3,891,419 of NZ_CP045067.1, forward strand.
CCCTGTTCTATCATAAATAAGAGGTAATTCTACATTTTCTAAAGCGGTGGTTCTAGACAATAGATTATAACTTTGAAAAATGAAACCTATTTTTTGATTTCTAACATCTGCTAATTGATTTTTGTCTAATGAATTTACGCGTACACCATCTAAATCATATTCACCAGATGTTGCTCTATCTAAACAACCAATGATGTGCAATAATGTAGACTTACCAGATCCTGATGCTCCCATAATAGCTACAAATTCTCCTTCTTCAATAACCATATCGATATCTGTAAGTGCGTGCACTTCAATCTCACCGTTTTTGAATACACGACTTAGCTTTTTTGTCTCTATGACTTTTTTTACGGGCATATTGTTTATTTTTCTGCTTTAATTCCGTTGATTGCTTTGATGCTTTCAGATATTTCTGAACCATCTAAAAACTTTATAATTTCAGATTGTAAGCCTGTTTTAATACCTGTCTCTATAAATTTAAAATCTAAGTTTCCGCTTTCATTTTTAAAAAAGAAGCCATTTATATTTGTGGGCAAATTTTTCTTAAAATTAGTAGGAGTAAATAACTCTTCATTGTTTATATCCTTGTTAAATTTCACTTGAAGCGAATCTGGAAGCATTGTTTTTGCTCTTTCCTCTAATATAGGTTTAATGTCTTGTAGCATTGCTTCGGTAGGTCTAAAACGCAGAGCCGAATTATTAATAAGCCATACATTTTTTGCCTTTGCAGTAATAAACTCAATATTTGCCGTCATACCAGGAATTAATAATCCACCCTCATTATCGATATCAATAACGACTTGGTAATTAACCACATTATTGATTTCTATAGGCTGTAATCTAATCTGACTCACTTTTCCGTAAAATTCTTTTTCAGGATAAGTTTGTATGGTAAAACGAACTTGCATACTATCTTTTATATAACCAATATCACTTTCATCAACATCTGCTAAAATTTGCATTTTAGATAAATCTTCGGCAATAATAAACATGGTTGGTGTAGAGAAACTAGCCGCAACTGTTTGTCCTTCATCTACTGTTTTTTCAATAATAATTCCATTAATAGGTGATGAAATTTTAGCATAACTAATATTAACCAGAGCATTCGTTAATGAAGCTTGCGCTGCTTTTTTTGAGCTTTCGGCTTGCTCATAACTAAATTTTAACGTGTTATATTCTTGCTGAGAGATAACCCCTTTTTCAAACAATACTTTATTTCTATTGTATTTATCTTCCGCCTCATTTAGTTGCGCTTGGCTTACTGCTAAATTTGCTCTAGCAGATTCCAAAGACGTATTTAACATTTTCATATCCATTTCGGCAAGTAATTGTCCTGCAGTAACCCTGTCATTATAGTCCACATAGATTTTTGCAATCGTACCAGATATTTGAGTACCAACATCAACGGTATTAATAGCTTCTAATGTACCAGTACTAGAAACATCGGACTCCACATCTCCTTTTTGTATGGAGGTATACGTATAATCTAATTTTTTAGATTCCAATTTTGGTTTTAAATAGAAATAGCCTACTACTGCAACTACAATAATTAGTATTATAATTAACCATTTGTATTTTTTCATATCCTAATCATTTTATGATTATAAAATTAGCTTGAACTATTCAAAGTTTTAATGATATAAATCAGTATGAAAAATTGCTGTAATTAAGGACCATATGCCATATTTACTGCAATTGGTAAAACTAAATTTTAAACCAACTATTTATGTAAAACATTAAGTTGCTTAATCAATTCTTCTCCTCCAATCATGTGCTCTGTTATTGTAAAAATTTCTTTTCTATTTTTCCGGTAGTCTTTTACAAATAGAGAAAGATCATCTTCCAATTGTTCGTGTTCCGTTCTAAATTTATCGGAAACATAAGTAAAAGGATCGTCTACCAACTCCGCTAAATGATGAAAATGTTTATTAATACGATCTACTAATGAATTACATTGTTTTTCCACTTGAAGCAGGTTTACTTCCATTTCAAGCACCAAATCTATATTCTCTTTTTTGGATAGATATAAGAAATATTTATCAATAAGATGATGCAGAAAATTTAAATCGCCTTTATAAAATTGCATATCCGATTTCCAGTGCTCGGTAAGCGCATACAACTGTGTCCAAGTTGCTTCATGAATAAAGTTGTCTTTGGGTCTGATTCTATAATCATTCATAACTAGTATTATTTAAAGTATAAAGATAAAGATGAAATTCCCCCAAAGAAATGACTTTGGTCAGTTTAAAATTATGAAACACCAGATCGGTAAAATTTCGCAAATAATATATCTCTTCAATTTTAAAAGGAATAGGACCACTGACCTATATCATTTCTGTAAACCATTGCCAACTCTAATTTTGTAGAACACACAATATTTAATATAAAAAAATTAAAAATATGAGAACTAAAAATTTTAAAGCATATTGTTTAGGTGGTGGACTTGGCTCCCTATCTGCAGCTGTATTTATGATTCGTGATGGCGGAATTTCAGGAAATCAAATTACTGTTTTCGAAAAACTACCAACACTAGGAGGCTGCTTAGATGGTGCACGTCTTGAAGATGGCAGTTATTCCCTTCGTGGTGGCAGAATGCTTACCACAGATGCTTATGAATGTTTTTGGGGGTTGTTTAAAGACATCCCATCCATTAACAATAAAGGTATGTCTGTAAAAGACGAAACAATTGCCTTTAATAAAAAACACATCGCACACTCTCAAGGTCGTTTAGTAGATAAAAACTGTCATATTGTAGACACTTCTACTATGGGTTTTGATATGCATGATAGATTAGAATTTGTTAAACTTCTTGAAGCTTCAGAAGAAAAATTAGGCACCTCAAAAATTACCGATTGGTTATCTCCTGGTTTTTTTAAAACAAACTTTTGGTATATGTGGCAAACAACATTTGCTTTTGAACCTTGGCATAGTGCCGTAGAGTTTAAGCGTTATTTACACCGTTTCATGAATGAATTTCCAAGAATCAACACACTTGGTGGTGTTAAAAGAACTATTTATAACCAGTACGACTCTTTAGTACTTCCTCTTATAGCTTGGCTTCAAGATAAAGGAGTTCATTTTGAATTAGCTACTACTGTAGACGATATAAACGTGGAAGATATCGATGGAAAAGTTACTGTTACTTCACTTACAGTAATTAATAAAAAAGGCACTAAACAAGTTGCAGTTAACCCTGACGATATTGTTATTTTCCAAAATGGCTCTATGGTGGATGCTTCAAGTATTGGTTCTATGGACCATCCTCCTATTAAAAAAACAAAAGCAGATAGTAAAGGTTGGACGCTTTGGGAAAAACTTGCAAAAGGAAGACCTGACTTTGGAAATCCTGCATCATTTAACAGCAGTATTCCCGAGTCTTTTTGGGAATCGTTTACAGTAACTTTTAAATCCTCTGATTTTTTTGATAAAATAGAAAAAATGACCGGTAATAAAGCTGGAACTGGAGGACTGGTAACCTTCAAAGATTCTAATTGGTTAATGTCTGTTGTACTTTATAATCAACCTCATTTTATTGATCAACCGGATGATGTCTATATTCTTTGGGGTTATGCCTTACATGGAAACCGTGTTGGTGATTTTATACCAAAAACAATGATTGAAAGTAATGGGCAAGACATACTTAAAGAGTTAGCGGGACATTTTAATTTTGATGACAGTGTCTTTGAAGACGCAGTTTGCGTACCATGCAGAATGCCATATATCACTTCTATGTTTATGCCACGTGCTTACAACGACAGACCAAAACCGGTTCCTGAAAGCTCCAAAAATCTAGCATTTGTAAGCCAGTTTGTAGAACTTAAAGATGATGTTGTATTTACTGTGGAATATTCTGTTAGAGCTGCGCAAACTGCAGTCTATCAATTATTAAATATTGATTTGGAAATACCTAAAATTACAAAACATGATAAATCCCCTAAAGTACTCATAGATTCTTTTTTCAAATCCATTAAATAATGGAAAAAAAAACTTCATTAGGATCTTGTGAATCAAAAAACCGAGGCTATTTGCTTCGGTTTTTTGTTTAAAAACACCATACTGACGAAAATCATTTACTCACAAGTTAATAGTTTGTAATTTAGGTGTCTATAAAAAAACCGATGCAAAAATGAAAACGATATTATATGCTACTGATTATTCAGAAAATTCTGTTCCTGCTTTAAAATATGCGTATTCGCTAAGTAAAGCCCTTCGAGCGACATTAAAAGTGATTCATGTTTTTGATTATCCAACCTTGTTAGATCATTTTAGTTTAAAAGCCGAAGATCCATTTCCAGACTTGGAAGGTGATGCTATTAAAAAACATATTTCAAAACTTTATGCGTTTTGTGAAGAACATTTAGGTTCCGATTTAGATAAAATGCACATAAAAGTGGAAGCTATTGAAGATAAATCTGTAGTCCACGGCATTACAAAAAAAGCGACTGAGTTGGATGCTTTTTTTATTATTACAGGAATGAAAGGTGTTAGTGCTATAAAGGAAATCATTATGGGTAGCACTGCTAAAAACCTCCTTAAAAATTCACCTTGTCCAGTACTCACTATTCCAGAAGATGCGAGCCATACCAAAATTAATACTATTGTATATGCCACAGATTTTGAAGAAGAAGACTTAGGCGCCATAAATAAACTAGCAGAAATTGTAGAACCTCTTCAACCTAAAATCAAACTTGTTCATGTTTTCCCATTAAAAGAAAAATTAAACATAGCCGAAAAGAAAGAGGTAGAAGATAAAATTCATGAAAAAATTAAATATACCAACGTAACACTTGATATTTTATATGCAGACGATATATTTAATACCCTTAAAACATACTTTGGCAATTCCAATGCCGATCTAGTTGGCATGCTAGAACGAGAAAACCAAATGCTATCCTCACACGTATTCCATAGAGATTTAGTTAAAAAAATGGAATCTTATGGAAAGATTCCTGTGATAAGTTTTAACGCCAAAAATTATGGCATATTCCATTTATAAAAATTAACCACTAAAACATATAATAAGATGTCCAGAAGAATATTTAGAATCGTTATTTTACTAGCAGTTGCATTAGGAATTTACCTTTTTATAATAAAAGAATCCCATACCAAAAGTTTTTTAATTATCATTTCTACTCTTGATTTTTTACTATTGAGTTTAGGTATTCATGGGTTAATTGCACATTCCTTACGCCCAAAATCAAAAGGGGAATTAATTACTTTCCCGCTTTTAATGTGGGTGCTTTGGGCTGTTTTATTTTTAGTATTTGTATTTTTTATTATCCCTATTTACTGTCCCGACTTTTTGGTTGATCTCAAAATGTAATCCTTCATTTATCCTCGAAACACGGAATAAATAAAAGCTACAAGACTCATAACTAGATGACTTCACACACGTTCTAGCGAACAAAGTTCTTCTGTAAAAGTAATTTTACGCATAAAAAAACTACTTGTTTTCAGTACTAAAAACAAGTAGTTTTATAATCTTTACTATTTTATATTAACAATACCTTCTTCACTTAAAGATTTCATAATAACTTTTACATAATCTTTAACCGTTGTATTAATTTGTTTTGGGTCTACAATATCATATGAAGCTACCCAAACTAAAGATTTGTCATTGTTTTCTTTTATATTATATAAAGAAGCTTCAATATGATATACTTTATATTTTTCATAATACCCATCATCAAAATAAACATCTTGATATAAGTAATAATATCGGCCAAAACGTTTCCAATAATATCCAGGTCTATATGTCGTACCAGAATATGTTTCTTTTTCATCTACCCCTTTTACTGCCGAAATTAAAACAGCGTCAAACCCATCTTTAGAAATTTTTTCTAATTCGGTATTAATGTCGTCTTCTGTTTGTTTTACATTGGTAAAAGATGGTTCAAATACATCAGAACTGCCCATTGCCTCGATACCACTTTTTTTAAATTCCGAAGTTAATTGTTCTTCAAACTGCTTTCTGGCAGTAAGATTATCTGTCATTCCTACAATTAAAACTTTTTTAGGCTTGTAGTTTGTATATTCTTGACTTTTCCAACTATCTCCCATTTTAGTAGATGAACAACCAACCATTAGAAATAAAACGATTACTAAATAAACTGCTTTCATAATATTTTTTTTAAAATTATTATATAAAAATATCTCAATACAAGTTGTATAACAATGATATATATCAGCAGGATATTTAAAATATAGTAAAAATTATTAAATCTCCTATTAGGTAATTATACCACCTAGGCACAAAGACGGAAGCTACTTTTAAAACCCCTAAACAATTGCTTCCATTCTTTTAATGACGTTTGCTGGTTTTATAATAAGCTGTAAGTTTTTTAACAAAAATGCGTCTAAAAATGTATCTTTAAAACATCTATTAATTTAAGAAAGGAACTACAGTATGCTTACTTGGAAACATATTATTAATTACACCGTAAACGGAAACCCTACTCCAGATAAAAGAGTAGAAAAAACCGAAACCCAATGGAGCGAACTACTTACTCCTGAACAATTTAGAGTTACTAGAAAAAAAGGAACCGAAGCTCCGCATAGTGGCGCGCTTTGCAGTATTTATGACGAAGGACAATACAATTGCGTTTGTTGCAATACGCCTTTGTTCGACTCGACTATTAAATTTACCTCAGGATCTGGTTGGCCAAGTTTTACACAACCCATAAAAGAAAATGCCATTAAGTATGAAAAAGATACTGCTTTTGGTATGGTTCGCGTAGAAGTGATGTGTAATACTTGTGATGCACATTTAGGGCATATTTTTCCGGACGGACCAGAACCTAGCGGATTGCGTTATTGTATTAATTCTGCATCCATGCAATTAGAGAAAGGGACCGTAAATGAAAACTAAAAACCTACAATTAGCCACTATTGGTGGTGGTTGTTTTTGGTGTACAGAAGCTGTATTCCTTGAAGTAAAAGGCGTAGAAAAAGTAATCTCTGGTTATGCTGGCGGAACAGTTCCCGGACATCCAACCTATCGCGAGATATGTTCTGGATTAACAGGACATGCCGAAGTGATTCAAATTACCTTTGATGCCAATGTAATTTCTTATGAAGATATTTTAGTTATTTTTATGACTACACATGATCCTACCACTTTAAATCAACAAGGTGCCGATCGCGGAACGCAATATCGTTCGGTTATTTTTTATCATAATGAAAAGCAAAAAGAAATTGCCAAATTAGTTATTAAAGAGATTGCTCCATTTTATGAAAATACAATTGTAACAGAAATCAGTGCTTTTGATGTCTTTTATGAAGCAGGAAAAGAGCACCAAGATTTCTACAGAAGTAATCCTGGTTATGGCTATTGTTCTTTTGTAATCGACCCAAAATTAGCAAAGCTTAGAAAGCTACACAGCGATAAACTAAAATAAGAAGTTTAAGGAAAGGGAAAAAATGAAACTGAATATACAAGATAGATTTAATACCGAATTACCAGCAGATTCTATTCTGGAAAACACAAGACGACAGGTGGAAAACGCTTGTTTTTCTTATGTGACACCTACAAAAACGGCAAATCCGGAACTCGTACATGTTTCACCCGAAATGCTTAGCGAATTAGGTATCACAGAAGAAGAAGAAGCAAAAAGCGAAGAATTTTTAAAGATTTTTACTGGAAATGATGTTTTACCAAATACAAAACCCTATGCGATGTGTTATGGCGGACATCAATTTGGAAATTGGGCAGGACAATTAGGTGACGGTCGCGCTATTAATTTAACCGAAGTTGCACATAACAACAAACATTGGGCAATCCAATTAAAAGGCGCTGGAGCAACACCATATTCGCGTACTGCAGATGGCTTGGCGGTTTTGCGTTCTTCCGTTCGGGAGTATTTATGCAGCGAAGCCATGTACCATTTAGGCGTGCCAACCACCAGAGCTTTATCTTTAAGTTTATCTGGCGATCAGGTATTGCGAGATATGTTATATGATGGTAATGCTGCTTATGAAAAAGGTGCTATTGTTTCGCGTATTGCTCCTAGTTTTTTACGCTTCGGAAGCTATCAAATTTTAGCAGCAAGACAAGATACCAAGACCTTAAAAACACTTGTAGATTATACTATAAAACATCATTTTTCGCATTTAGGGGAACCAAGTAAAGAAACGTATTTAGCGTTTTTTGAAACGGTTCTAAACGATACTATAAAAATGATTATTCATTGGCAACGTGTTGGTTTTGTACATGGTGTAATGAACACCGATAATATGTCTATTTTAGGATTAACCATCGATTACGGACCATATGGCTGGCTAGAAGGTTATGATGCCAATTGGACGCCAAATACTACAGACAACCAACATAAACGCTATCGTTTTGGTGCGCAGTTAGAAATTGGTCTTTGGAATTTATTTCAACTAGCAAATGCGCTGTATCCTTTAATTGGTGAAGCGGAAGGTTTAGAAAATATTTTAAATCAGTATAACGAAAAGGCTGCAGAACAATACGTAGCTATGATGCAAAGCAAATTAGGATTGTTTTTAGAAAGTGAAAATGATGTTTCCTTAATTTTTAGTTTAGACGAAATCCTTCAGCTAACCGAAACGGATATGACTATCTTTTTTAGAAACTTAAGTGCTTTTTCTGCGAAAAACCCTTCGGAAGGATTACAAATTATTCAGGATGCTTTTTATACACCAAACGAAATTTCCGAGGTTATAAAAGAAAAATGGAATACTTGGTTTACAGATTACGCCAATCGTTTACAAAAGGAAAGTATTTCCGCCGAAGCGCGAAAGGAAAAAATGAATCAGGTCAATCCTAAATATGTCCTTCGTAATTATATGTCGCAACTAGCCATTGACGATGCCAACAAAGGCGATTACAAATTGATAGACACCCTATTTCAGCTACTTAAAAAACCATACGAAGAGCAACCAGAAAATGAAAAATGGTTTGCCAAGCGTCCGGATTGGGCAAGAAATAAAGTCGGCTGTTCTATGTTATCTTGTAGTTCATAATTCGTTAATTAAAATAAAAACACAAATTGTCCGCAGGTTATTCTGAAGGCATTTAAAACACTAAAAACAAATACAATGTTAGGATTAGGTACTGCAGCATTAGGAAGACCACAATACATTAATATACGAACGGATAAAAATGTAAATCCGCATTTAGAAGCCTTTAAACAGAATAGCTTTAACGTGTTAGAGCACGCGTACCAATTAGGAATTCGGTATTTTGATACTGCTCCTGGCTACGGATTGGCAGAAGATTTATTATTAGAGTGGCTACAAACCAAAAACGACCCTACAATTCAAATAGCAACAAAATGGGGTTATACCTATGTCGCAAATTTTGACGCAAATGCAAAAGTGCATGAAGTAAAAGAACACAGTTTAGAAAAACTAAAGGAACAATGGGAAGTATCGAATGCATTTCTTCCGAATTTAAAAATATATCAAATACATTCTGCAACCTTAGAAACTGGTATTCTAAATAATACCGACGTCTTAAGGCATTTAGCTTTTTTAAAAAACGAACATAACACACAAATTGGAATTACAACCACTGGAAGCAACCAATTGGAAGTCATAAAAAAAGCATTAGATGTTTCGGTGGAAGGAAAACAGCTGTTTGATGGTTTTCAGATTACCTATAATATTTTAGATCAAAGTTTAGAAGCCATAGCGAAGGAACTAGTACAACAAGACAAGAAAATTATTATTAAAGAAGCCGTTGCAAATGGTAGAATCTTTAGAAACTCTAAGTATCCTGAGTACGCTAAATTATATGATACTTTAGAAACATTAGCAACAAAACACCAAGTAGGATTAGATGTAATCGCTTTAAAATTTTGTCAGCAAAACATTAAAAACAGTATTGTTTTAAGTGGCGCAAGTAATACAGAACAATTAAAATCGAATCTTCAAGTAGATACAATTACCTTATCGGAAGAAGAAATAAATCTGCTAAAAACCTTTAAAGTCAATCCAATGGAATATTGGCAAGAAAGAAAACAATTAGCGTGGAATTAAATTAATAGGAAAACTTTTTATGATTAAAATAGCATTTGGAGGAGGTTGTCATTGGTGTACCGAAGCTGTTTTTCAGTCTTTAAAAGGTGTAGAAAAAGTGGAACAAGGTTTTGTTGCTTCCAATGAGGAAAACTCTAGTTTTTCGGAAGCAGTTATTGTGCATTTTAATCCGGAAGAAATAACATTAAAAATAGTAACAGAAGTACATTTAAGAACACATAAAAGTACCAGCAATCATTCGATGCGTGAGAAATACCGTTCTGCAATTTATACATTTTCCGAAGCACAAAAAGAGGAAGCTTCCGATTTAATTAAAAGTTTTCAATCCGCGTTTAATCATCAATTAATTACACAAGTATTGCCTTTTTCGGTATTTAAAGGGTCGCGTGAAGCGATTCAGAATTACTATATTAAAAATCCTGAAAAGCCCTTTTGCAAAAAATTTATTCATCCGAAATTAGAAATGCTTTCTAAAAAGTTTTCGGAGTATCTTAAAAAATAAATCCAACATTATGAAAAGCACCAAACTAAAAATAGAAAATAAAAACGGACAAGCTTTACAAGCACATCTGGAATTACCCGCAAATCAGAAACCAAACTACTACGCTATTTTTGCACATTGCTTTACCTGCAGTAGTACTTTAAGTGCTGTAAAAAATATTAGTCGTGCGTTAACTTCTCATGGTTTTGGGGTACTCCGATTTGATTTTACCGGATTAGGAAAAAGTGAAGGAGAATTTGCCGAGAGTCATTTTTCTGCCAATGTAGACGATTTAATAGCAGTGAGTAATTATATGCAATTACACTACAAAGCACCATCGTTATTAGTAGGTCATTCGCTTGGTGGTGCAGCAGTTATTGCGGCGGGAGCACAATTAGAAAATATAAAAGCAATTGCAACTATTGGTGCTCCTTCTTCTGTAGATCATGTGACACATTTATTTTCTCATGGAATAAATGAGGTAAAAGAAAAAGGAGAAGCGCTAGTAAATATTGGTGGCCGACCTTTTACTATTAATAAAGATTTTATTGAAAACTTTAGCAAAACCGATTTACCTACTATTGTAAAAAACTTGCGCAAACCAATACTGGTTATGCATTCGCCAACAGATACTATAGTCGGAATTAAAAATGCAGAAGAGATTTATCACAACGCACATCATCCTAAGAGTTTTATCACGTTGGATGGCGCCGATCATTTATTAACTAATTCGAAAGATAGCGTGTATGCTGGAAATATGATTGGTACTTGGGTACAACGCTATTTTGAACCCGTAGAAAATGAAATGCTAGAAACCAAAGGAGAACAATTGGTTGGTCATTTAAATCTATTAGAAGATAATTTCACCACTACTATTCAAACAAAAAATCATAACCTAATTGCAGATGAGCCAATAGCTGCTGGTGGTGATGACTTTGGACCATCACCTTACGATTTTTTAAGTGCTGGTTTAGCGGCATGTACGGCAATGACATTAAAAATGTATGCCCAAAGAAAAAAATGGGATTTACAAGAAGTTTTTGTGTATATCACCTATTCTAAAAAGCATAGCGATGATTTAAGGATGGAAGTAGATAAACCAACACGCTTTGATCATTTACAAAAGAAATTAAAATTTGTTGGAAATCTAGACGACAAGCAAAAACAAAGATTAAAAGAAATTGCTTCTAAATGTCCTGTGCACAGAACCTTGCAAAGTGAGGTTTTAATAGATACGGAATTAGTCTAATTAAGAAGTACAAAATAAAAGGAAACTAAAAATTTAAATCCTTTGATTTAAAATAAAAGGCATAAAAAGAGGTTAAGATATAAGCTTCGGCATAATTAATGTTACAAACTTGTATATTTGAAAAATTTTTAGAATTTATGAAAAAAATAATCCTACTCCTTTTACTTAGCATAAGTGCTGTTTCGTTTGCTCAAAACAATGCATTTCAAGCTGGTGAAAAATTAAGTTTTACAGCATCATACAATATGTCTGGTTTATTAACAGACCTTGCAGAAGTACGTATGGAAACTAGTCAAGTTAAAACTTCTTCAGCTACTTTGTTACGTCTTAAATGCACAGCAACAACCTATAGCAAATGGGATAACTTTTTTAAAATTCGAGACATCTACGAAAGTTATGTAAATCCAAACACACTTACACCTTACTTATACCAAAGAGATATTGATGAAGGCGGACATTACAAATTTGTGAAATATACTTTCAATCATAAATCAAATACGGTAAAAAGTTTAAGAAGACAAAAAAGCAAAAATTTTGATTCTGGTTTTTGGGATAGAAATGATGTAGTAAAAATAAATCCAGGAACGAAAGATTTGGTAACCACCATTTACCATATTAGAAATTTAGACATCCATAAAGCGCCTGTTGGAGCTTCTGATTCTTTTAAAGTATTATTTGATAATGAAGAAACAAGAATTTCTTTTACCCTTTTAGGAAAAGAAACGATTAGCACCAATATTGGTAAAAAAGAATGTTACAAACTAGCTATTCGAATAGACGGTAGTGATGTTTTAAGAGGAAATAATGCTAACATACTATGGTTAACAGCAGACGAAAATAAAATACCAGTATATGCAAAATTTAGAGTTGCAGTTGGTAGTGGAGAACTTAAAATAAAATCGGCAACAGGTTTAAAAAATTAAAATAGTTATGAGAAAATTATTTATTATCTTGGGTTTAATTGCAGCAATAATTGCAGTTGTTTTATCTTCTTTGCCATTATTTAACATGGCATTTATTCCTGCTTTAGCTGCTTTAGCTTTTGGTTTCGCAGCCTTTTATTCATCTAAAAAGGAAAATGAATCTAAAAAAGTAGTGCAGTTAATATTTTTACTAACGATAGTCTCTTTATGTCTTTCTATATATAAAGCCGTTTTTAGCGAAACGAAGGTTGGTGATACGAAAGAATTAGAAGTTCGTGAACAAAAAGCAGAAGATAACGCCATTGAAGAATTAGAAGATTTAGATTTATCTGATATTAAAATAGATCCAGAAATTCGCATACAAGAAGCAGAAGATAAAGCCATTGAAGAACTAGAAGGTTTAGATTTATCTAAATAATCATTACCAAATTTTGTATATATTTGATGCTCAAAAAATTGACGATTTATGAAGATGTATTTTCTACTTTCTGCTTTTATTCTTATTGGCTCTTGTGCAGAAAAAAAATATGCTACAAAAATTGAAAACCTTAAAGATAGCATAGTTCTTATAGATGGAGATTTAGCTAAAAAATATGCTGCTACAATTACCGCCAAAGCATTAAAAATAAAACTATACCAATTTGCTTCCAGTGATTTTCAAGGTCGCGCCACAGGAGAAGAAGGTCAAAAAAAAGCAGCTAACTTTTTATCCGATTTTTATAAATCACAAGGCATAGCATCACCAATTGCAGACACTACATATTATCAAAACATACCAAAAGAATTTTTACCAGAAGGCACAAATGCTTCCGAAAACGTATTAGCATTTATTAAAGGAAGTGAAAAACCAGAAGAAGTGCTTATTATCTCGGGACATCTAGACCATTTAGGAATAGAGAATGATGAAATACATTTTGGAGCAGATGATAATGGCTCTGGTTCGGTTGCTATACTAGAAATTGCGAAAGCATTTAGAAAAGCAGAATTAGATGGTTATAGACCAAAAAGAAGCATCCTTTTTTTACACCTAACTGCTGAAGAAATAGGTTTACAAGGATCCCTATTCTATACCAAAAATCCAATTTTTAAATTAGAAAATACGATCGCTAATCTAAATATAGATATGATAGGAAGAGTAGATCCGTTTCATATAGAAAACCCGAATTACATATATATTATTGGTGCAGACCGGCTAAGCAAAGAGCTACATTATGTTAGCGAAAAAGTAAACAACACTACCACCAATTTACATTTAGAATATAAGTATAACAGTGAAGACGATAGTAACAGATACTACTACAGAAGCGATCATTATACCTTTGCAAAACACAATATTCCTGTAATTTTTTATTTTAATGGAGAACACAAAGATTACCACAAACCAACAGACACTCCAGATAAAATAAATTATGCTGTCTTAGAAAAAAGAACAAAACTCATCTTTGCTACTGCTTGGCAACTTGCTAATCAAGAAAATAAGCTTTTAATGAATACCGATTTTTAAAATTTAGTTGTTAAAATTTTAATAAACCTTTTTAATTATTTCTGCTTTTATTTCGCTTTTTCGTAATATAGTAGATTACTATTCATTATAGTACACAACAAAACCAACTCATTTTATTAAAACACAATCTTATGAAAAAACTGTTATTCCTTTTTGGGATATCTACAATACTCTTTTCTTGTGGGTCTTCGCAAAACAAAACAGCAACAAATAGTACAAAATCCCAAGATGTTACAACCTTTGGAAACAGTATTACTTCTGCTGAACTTAAAGAAGCACTTTACACCTATGCTTCCGATGAATTTGAAGGTAGAAACACTGGAGATCCCGGACAAAAGAAAGCAGTAGAATATTTAAAAAATCATTATGTAAACCTAGGAATTCCTTCCGCATTACCTAATAATGATTACTTTCAAGAAGTACCATTACAAACATTAAGTACACCAGAAATAGATTTATTAGTAAACGGAAAATCATTTACAAATATTGAAGACTACGTATCTGTGATTTCTAGTCCAGATGGCACCTTTGATGCTAAAGAAATAATCTATGTTGGCTATGGTATTGATGATGAAAAATTCTCAAGCTATACCAATTTAGATGTAAAAGGTAAAGTCGTTCTTTTTAAAGCAGGAGAACCTAAAAACAGTGATGGAAACTATACGATTTCCGGAACTGATGAAACTTCAAAATGGTCTAATCTAAGACAAGAATTTGTTGCCAAACGTGAGGCTGCAGAAAACAAAGGTGCAAAAGCAGTTTTATTCTATAATGCAGATGCTTACAGTTTTGTTGCCAAAAGATTTGGAGGAAGTCATGGTAGAATGTCTTTAGTAGAACCACCAAAAGACCTATACTACTTCATTATAAATACCGATTTAGCAAAAGCAATTCATAGCACTATTGATACTTCAGACAAAACAGAAACACTAAATAGCGCTATTGAATTTAATTATAAAAATGCTTCTAATACTTTTGAATCTGAAAATGTGGTAGCTATCATTAAAGGAAGTGAAAAACCTGAAGAATATATTGTAGTATCTGCACATTTAGATCACGAAGGTATCAAAGACGGTGAAATTTATAATGGTGCAGATGATGACGGTTCTGGTACCGTGGCGATTCTAGAAATTGCAGAAGCATTTCAAAAAGCAGTAGAAAACGGACAAGGACCAAAACGTTCTATCGTTTTTTTACACGTAACAGGAGAAGAAAAAGGCTTACTAGGTTCTAAATATTACACAGACCAAGATCCAATTTTTCCGTTAGCAAATACGGTTGCCGATTTAAACATAGACATGATTGGGCGTACAGATCCGAAACGTGAAAAGACTAACAGAAACTATCTTTACCTAATTGGAAGTGATAAGTTAAGTACCGATTTACACAACATTTCAGAAGAAATGAACACCAAATATTGTAACATCGATTTAGATTACACCTTTAATGATGATAATGATCCAAACCGTTTTTACTACAGAAGTGATCATTACAACTTTGCAAAAAACAACATTCCTGTAATCTTTTATTTTAATGGAACACATGCAGATTATCACAAACCAAGTGATACGCCAGACAAAATTGAATACGATTTATTAGAAAACAGAACACGTTTAATTTTCTATACCGCTTGGGAATTAGCAAATCGTAAAGACAGAATTATTGTAGATAAAGCAAATTAGTATTTGGGCTTGTCCAACGAAGTTTTAGCGAACTTGGGCGTTCACTACTACGCTAAAAAAAAGCTACGTAGCACCGCGCTATCCACTATATCTTTTTACAAAAAAGCAAAAAAGGATGCCGTTACTATCGCTAACGCAAAAAAAAAGAGTTATAAAATTTTATTTTATAACTCTTTTTTTTTACCTGTCTCTTTTTACAAAAACTAAAAGCGCATAGCCAAACCAATTCCGGTACCATTGGCTATAACTTGATATTCTGGTTTAAACGTTTTATAAGACGTGGCATTTAAAGTCGCATTATATAACTCCACCGCTTTATTCGCATCTTTATTAGCACTAGACCCAAGAGGAATTGCAACAATAGCCAATCCTGCTCCTATTCCTGCAAGCACCCAATTAGGATCACCTCCACTAATGGCTTCTCCAATTGGCCACCCAATTAAAGCTCCACCAGAAAAACTAATAACCGTAGCAAAAATACTTTTCGACTTCGCACTTCGTACTAAATGTAAAACTTCGGCATTCGTTTCTACTTTTTCAATTAATTCGTTAAGCGCTAATTTATTTCCATCCTCATAAAATGTATATCCAGTAAACGAATGTCTTTTAAAAGTCATTTCCTGCGCGTTACAAAAGGAAGCGACTATAAGAGTTAGAACTAAGAGTACCGTTGTTTTCTTCATGGTATGTAAATTTTTAATAGTTAATAAAAAAAAGGAATCTATATATACAAAAAAAGCTCCTCTTAAAAAGAGAAGCTTTTGCTTTTGGGTGAAAGACGGGATTCGAACCCGCGACCCTCGGTACCACAAACCGATGCTCTAACCAACTGAGCTACAATCACCATGTTGTTTTATTTTAAAACTTTAAAAAAGTTTCTCTAAAGGAACGCTCTAACCAACAAGGGTTAATAAGCAACCGTTTTATTATCCAACTTTAAACAGTTTTCTAAAAGGAACACTCTAATCCACAAAGATTAATAAGCAACCATTTTATTTTCAAACTTTAAAAGCTTTCCAAAAGGACGTTCTAACTAACTAGTGAAGAACTACCTTAAGACATTCTTTAAGAATGCGAGTGCAAATGTAAATTATTTAGTAATTACTGCAAAGATTTTTTTGCAAAATTTTTACTTTAAATCAAACAAACTTTCTACGGCTGCATAACGCTCTGTAGTAAAGCCTTCTGCATGGGTTACTCCAATCAATCTTCCTAGGTCTCTAGCTCTATAATCTACACTATCTGTAAAATTCTTACTCGAAATAGGCGTTTCAGGCTCTTTACTATTCGCATCAAAAAACTGTGTTTGGTAAGCCAGAACAGATGCCATCTTGGTTTCTATAGATCCAGAAATATCTACCACAAAGTCAGGTTCAATATTTTTCCATTGTATATAATGGTATACTTGCTTTGGCCTCCACTGCTCTTGCAGGCTTCCTTCTACTTCGGTTTCAATCTTTATTAATCCGCTTAAAAAGCAAGCATCACTCACTAACTGACTTCCCTTACCGTGATCTATATGCCTATCATCAATAGCATTACATAAAATAATTTCTGGCTGATACTTACGTATCATCTTTATAATCTCTAATTGATGTTGTCGGTTATTAATAAAAAAACCATCCGCAAAACCAAGATTTTCACGTACAGCAACTCCTAAAATCTTAGCCGCATTTGTAGCTTCTTGTTTTCTAGTTGCCGCAGTACCACGAGTTCCTAGTTCGCCTCGCGTTAAATCTATAATACCAACCTTTTTTCCGTTTTTAATTTCTTTTACTATAGTACCACCACAACCTAATTCTACATCATCTGGATGTGCACCAAAGGCTAATATATCTAGTTTCATATGTGTTTTTCGTTTTTCTGAATATCAAAAATATTAAAAAGAAGACAGATAACCGCTTTCTTTTTAACTAGCAATCATTATTGTTTGAAATAAATTAAAGAATTCTTAATAAAGAATAGTCAAAATTATAAAATTTGCAATACTTCGAAGTATGATAATAGTCATAAATATTACTTCCTAATGACTATACCTTTATTCCATAATTAAATACAATGAATTTTTAGTAATTATGACTTTAATGATAGCAATTCTTATTATCACCATCGCCTTATTTATTTGGGGCAAATTTACACCAGATATTATCGCATTACTATCAATGTTAAGTTTATTTCTTTTTGGGATTTTAAACTTAACAGAAACACTAAGCGGTTTTAGTAATCCAACTGTTATTATGATTGCTGCTTTATTTATTATTGGAGAAGGATTATCGCAAACTGGCTGGACAGCTTTGGCTGGTGAAAAATTTATAAAAATGGCTGGTAAAAGTAAAACGAAACTTTTACTAATAACCACATTAGGTTCTGGACTACTTTCTGGAGTAGTAAGTAATACAGGAACAGTAGCAACACTAATGCCAGTAACCATCGCTTCTGCTTGGAGTATTGGAACATTGCCCTCTAAATTATTAATGCCCGTTGCCTTTGGCTCTAATACCGGAGGCTTATTAACACTAACAGGAACGCCTCCTAATATTATAGTAAATAACGCCATGATAGAAAGTGGACTTGAAGGTTTCTCTTTCTTTGAATTTAGTTTAATAGGTATTCCGTTATTACTAATAACTCTTCTCTATTTTAAATTTATCGGACATAGACTTTTACCTGATAACAAAACGAATAATAAACCTGTAGATATAAGTAATACGCTTCATAAATGGATTGAAGCTTATCAAGTAGATGGTGAATACTATAGATTAAGAGTAAGGTCTGTGTCGCCATTATTAAATACTAAATTAGGAGATTGGGATTTTGAAAATAAATATGGTGTATCTATACTTCGTATTAAGAGAAGACACCCTAACCGTCTTAAAGGAAAGGACCCTTATATTGAACTTCCAACAGAGGATACAAAATTCTTGTATCATGATATCATAACAGTAAAGGGAGAAACGCAGGCTATAAATGCATTAATGATTAGTTTAAGACTAGGGCTTTTACCTTTAAAACCTATTGCAAATGAGCTAAGAACCAACCTCATTAATAGAGAAGTTGGTATGACGGAAATATTGGTAACACCTCAATCTTCTTTAGTTGGAAAACAAATAAAATCTATTCACTTTTTTGATAGATATAATGTACAATTAATGGCTGCTTCACGCAACTCAAAACCGCTAACAGAACGAGAAATTACAGTAAGAGCGGGGGATTCTTTTTTAATTAGAGGAGAATGGAGTGCTATTGACGATTTAAAAAAACATCATGAACATATCGTAATTTGTGGCAGTCCGGAAGGCATGGTTAAGACCGTAACTAATATTACCCTTAAATCTTATATCGCATTATTATCTTTAATATTAATGATTGTTTTATTGGTATTTAAACTTGTACCTGGATCGATTGCGGCATTAATTTCTGCCGGCATTGTATTAATCACTGGCTGTGTTCCAATGGCTAAAGCATATAAAGGTATTAGTTGGGTGAGTGTTATTATGATTGCTGCTATGATACCTATGGGAGTTGCTTTACAAAAAACAGGAACGGCAGAGCTAATAGCCAATGGACTTGTTAACACTTTAGGAGCTTTACATCCTATTGTACTACTAGGAGGTATTTTTCTATTAACCACATCCTTTAGTCAGGTTATTAATAATTCAGCTACAGCTGTATTAATGGCACCTATAGCAATTCTTACCGCAAATTCTCTAAACCTTTCTGCTGCTCCCTTTATGATTATAGTAGCTATTAGTGCATCCACCGCATTTCTAACTCCTGTTGGCACAACAACAAATGCTATGGTAATGACAGCTGGTGGATATAAATTTATGGATTACTTAAAAGTAGGAGCTCCATTGCTGCTACTCTTCTTAATAACATCATTAATACTAGTGCCATTATTTTGGCCTTTTTAACATTTTTACATCTGGAACAATACATTAAAACAACCGATTATGAAAACAAGAGATCTAACAAAGTACGGAATTAAAGACACCAATGCACATTGGAATCTTTCCCCTGAAAAATTACAAGCCATTACTATTGAAAAAGGAATGGGTAAAGAAACTGCTAACGGGACATTAGCTATTAACACTGGAAAATATACGGGACGCTCACCTCAAGATCGATTTATTGTAAAAGATGATTATACAAAAAATCGCGTTTGGTGGGGAAAAACAAACAAACCAATCTCTCCTGAAAATTTTGAATATTTACAATCTGAAATCACAAAATATCTCAGCGGTAAAGAAATCTATGTAAGAGATGCTTATGTATGTGCAGATCCAGAATACAAAACAAATGTGAGAACCGTTACCGAATATCCTTGGTCAAACATGTTTGCCTACAATATGTTTTTACGTTCTGAGGAGTCTGAATTAGAAAATTTCAAAGAAGATTGGTTAGTACTTTGTGCTCCTGGTTACGAAGCAAAAGACCCCAAATCTGTTGGATTACGTCAAGGTAATTTTTCAGTACTTAATTTTTCAAAAAAAATAGCTTTAATTGGAGGATCTGGATATACTGGAGAAATAAAGAAAGGTATTTTCTCTTCTTTAAACTTTATTCTTCCTGTTGAAAAGGACGTTTTACCAATGCACTGTTCTGCTAATGTTGGAGAAGCTGGTGATACTGCTATATTCTTTGGATTATCTGGCACAGGGAAAACAACGTTATCTGCAGACCCTTATCGTAAACTAATTGGTGATGATGAGCATGGCTGGACAGCAGATAATAACATCTTTAATTTTGAAGGCGGATGTTATGCTAAAGTTATTGATCTTTCCGAAGAAAAAGAACCAGATATTTTTAGAGCTATTAAACCAGGAGCTATTCTTGAAAATGTAGTTTTTAAAGACAATGGTGAAATTGACTATATGGACAGTAGTATTACACAAAATACACGTGTAAGTTACCCTATTTATCATATTGATAATATTCAAAAACCATCCTACGCTAAGAATCCTACAAATATATTTTTCCTTACAGCGGATGCTTTTGGAGTATTACCTCCAGTATCTAAATTAACTCCAGGCCAAGCAGCATATCACTTTATTTCAGGATATACCGCTAAAGTTGCAGGAACAGAAGCTGGTATCACAGAACCTGTACCTTCTTTCTCTGCGTGTTTTGGAGAACCATTTATGCCATTACACCCAACAGTATATGCTGAAATGCTAAGCAAAAAAATGCAAGATGCTGGCGTTAACGTTTGGCTAATAAATACAGGCTGGAGTGGCGGTCCTTACGGCGTTGGTTCTCGTATTAAATTAAAATACACTAGAGCTATGATTACTGCAATCCTAAATGGAGATCTAGATAATGTAGATTATTCTCAACATCCCATATTTGGATTATTCATGCCAAAATCGTGTCCGAATGTACCTGTAGAATTATTAGACCCAATGAATACTTGGACTGACAAAGGAGCTTATATCAGCAAATCGATTCAATTAGCACATTCATTCCATTTAAATTTTGAAAAATTTGCGAGTGAAGCTTCCGAACAAATAATTGAAGGAGGTCCATTAATTGATGAACACCATCACTTAAAAGAACATATTTAATATTATGATAACTAAAAAGAGCCCAGAAATGGGCTTTTTTATTTTTTTTCCATGATTATAAAAACCACCCTATTCGTACTACTTTTTTCCTTATTCGTTCCAGCACAATTGTTTCCTCAAAAAACTTCTGAAGACTACTTAGGTTCTTGGTATACGCTAGGAATTAACCATAGATTCACAGAAAAAATTAGTGTAACCACATATGCCGAGCTACGGTTCTATGAACCTATATCCAATTATAATTTAATTTTCACTAGCCTTTCCGGAAATTACCATCTTAAACAGAATAAAACCCTTAGTATTGCATATGCGTACTTAGATATTGATAGTGTTTTTGACGAAGACAATCGTCCCAATACAACAGAAAATAGAATCTATGAACAATACAATTATAAGCATAAACTTGGTGCTTTTAATGTACAGCATCGCTTTAGACTAGAGCAACGCTTTTTGCAATTAGCTGATAAAAACGAATTGCAAAATAGATTACGTTATCGATTTAGTTTAAAATATAACATCAATAAAACGCTATTCCTTGGTATAAAAGAAGAACCTTTTATTAATTTTCAGGATCAAGCTTTTCATGAAAATCGTTTTTTCATTGGAGCTGGTTTTCACCTGTTTAAACACACACAACTACAGATGGATTATTTAAAACATCATATTAGAAAAAAGAATTTTAATCGTATTCAAATAGGAATTAGTATCCTAACCGATTACAGAAAATCTAAATCTCACGTTAATCAACAAAAGCTTCATTAACTTGTTGTTCTAACTACAACAACCAGTCTTTTTTATCTTCTTCCGTTAAAAAAGTCCAAGCCACTACTCTACTTATTTTATTACCAAGCTGCATATTAATCACCTTTACTTCTGTTGCTCCTAATTTCTTAAGTGATTTCTGCATCGATTTCACCAAGGATTTATTAGAAACTAAACTTGTAAACCAAAAGCAATTGTTTTTATGCAAAGAACTTTCATACAAATAGGTATGTAAAAAAGCTTTTTCGCCTCCTGTAAACCAAAGTTCACTTGCTGTTCCACTAAAATTTCTAACTAGTTGTTTTCCTTCATTCCCTAAGCCTTTCAACTTACGTTGTGTTGCTTCCAAAGCCTCTTCTTCGTCTTTATAAAAAGGAGGATTACACATACTAACCATAAAAGTGTCTTTGGAATTTACTATTCCATTTAAGACGTGAGCCTTTTCCTTTTGTAAACGCAAGGAGATGTCATCCTGCAACTTATTTTTGTCTATAATTTTTTGTGCGTTTTTCAAGGAAGCGCTTTCTACATCTGTTCCAACAAAATGCCAATTATATTCCGCAAAACCGAGCAAAGGATAAATACAAGTTGCTCCTGTACCAATATCTAACGCCTGAATTTTATTTTTAAAAGAATATGGTTTTAAAAGGGTTGCTAAATGATGTATATAATCTACACGACCAGGGATTGGCGGACATAAATGCGCATCTGCAAACTCCCAATAATCTATATTATAATAACTTTTAAGTAATGCTTTATTCAGTATTTTTACTCCTTCCGGATTCGCGAAATCAATCGTTTGTGTTCCGTGGGTATTAGTAAAGACAAAAGGTTCTAGTTTTGGAAACTCCTTCAATAGTGTTTCAAAATCGTACCCTTTACTATGTTTGTTTTTTTTATGCATTTTTTGTTTTGTTTATAGCTTGTTCGATATCCGCTATCAAATCTTTTTTAGATTCGATTCCAACAGAAAAACGAATCAGTCCATCTTTTATTCCTTGTTCTTTTCTAGCTTCGGCAGTTAATAAAGAATGGGAGGTTTTAGAAGGCAATAGCATGGTACTTTCTATTCCTGCCAAACTCATAGAAGGTTTTATAAGCGATAATGCTTTTAAAAACGCTTCTGCATCTATGTCTTTTTTTAATTCGAAAGAAAGCATTGCACCAAAACCTTTCATTTGTTTTTTTGCTAACGCATGATTTTCATGGCTCTTTAAACCTGGATAATATACTTTTTCAATGGCTTTATGTGCATCTAAAAACTTGGCTAATTTTCTTGCATTTCGTTGTTGCGCTTTTACACGAATTGCTAAGGTTTTCATACTTCGTTCTAGCATCCAAACAGTAAAATCACTCAGACTTCCGCCAAGTGCAATTCCAGTTTGCCAAATGGTATCTATATGCGCTTGGGTACTTGCAACTGCTCCAGCACAAATATCACTATGACCGCCAAAATACTTGGTTGCACTATGCAAAACAATGTCGATTCCAAAATCAATTGGGTTTTGTATAATAGGACTAGCAAAAGTATTATCGATTACAGATAATAAATTTTCCGACTTTGCTAAAGTTGCTACTGCTTTCATATCTACTAATTTTAAAAGCGGATTAGAAGGTGTTTCAATATAAATAAGTTTGGTGTTTGGCTGTATACACGCTGCAAACGAAGTGATTTTTAAATCTTTCGTAAAAGTGAATGCGATATTATAACTCTCAAAATGCTTTTCAATCAGGTTTCTTGTTCCTCCATAAATATCATTTTGTACCACCACATGATCTCCAGCCTTCAAAAAAGCAAGCAGAACGGTACTAATAGCAGCCATTCCAGATCCAAAAATCATAGCAGCTTCTGTATGTTCTAAAGCAGCAATTTTCTTGGATAAATAATCTTGATTTGGTGTATTGAAATATCTCGGATAACGCTTAACATCCACATCCATAAACTCATACGAAGTAGACATAAACATTGGCGAGACAGCTCCTTTAAACTGTTCATCTGGCGTTTCACCAACATGCGTACAAATGGTATTGATTCCTAACTTTTTATTTTGCATAATAATAGTACTTTTTAGTGCTATAAAGTTATGGAAAAATTGTGTTAAACAACGGGATAAAACAACTCCTTATTTATAATGGTATAAACAGAAAAACACTTTAATCTGCGTTTCCCTCTTTAGCACGTTGTACTATTTCTTTTAAACGTTCTTTACGTAAAGCTTTTTCTGCTTTTTGTTTATTCACTTTTCTAGCGATAAGCTTGGAATGCTTCGCTTTATTTTTCGTGTTTTTTTGTCCTTTAGGTTTTGGCATGTGTAAATTTAAAATAATTTTTAATTTAAGTATTATAAATAAAGTAACTAAATTGCTTTTTATAGAAAACTACTATTATTTTGAATGCATTAATCCAACATCACCACTTTATACTACATAAACCTTATGGCTATTTAAGTCAGTTAATAAACAACCAAAATAAAAGGAAGAATAAACGCTTACTAGGCGAATTATACGATTTTCCAGAAGGCACTATGGCCATTGGTAGATTAGACGAAAACTCAGAAGGCTTATTATTTTTAACTACTAACGGAAAAGTAAGTGAAACCATCCGAAGCGCTAAAGTTGAAAAAGAATATTTCGCTCAAGTAGACGGCATAATTACGGAGCAAGCAATGCAACAGCTACAAGAAGGAGTGAAAATTGGAATAAACGGCACAAAATACACTACCAAACCCTGTAAAGTAAGGGCTGTAATTACTGTAGACGACTTTCCTTTTGCAGATAGAAAAGTTAGAGATGCGCGACACGGACCAATGTCTTGGGTTTCTATAACGTTAACAGAAGGTAAGTTTAGACAAGTCCGAAAAATGACTGCAGCTGTTGGATATCCAACCTTGCGTTTAGTAAGAGTACGAATTGGTGATATATTACTAAAATTAAAGTCAGGAGAAATAGAAAAAATAAATGCTTTTTAGTCTCTCATTTGCTACTTCGTAACTTTTTAAATCTATTGGAATAATAAGCACATACTACTCTAAAAATTAAAGTTTTAACCATTATTTTAATTGTTTTCACTTTCATTTCCGACAAAAAACAAAACCTTAAACACCTGTTTACTAATAGTTTACATTTTAATATTTTTATTATACATTAGGTATTATTTATTATTTTTTTGTATCTTGCACGTTATGACAGCAGCAGACAAACAAGTAAATTTAGAATTTTTAAAAGAGAGTATTTTATATCTAGAAAACAAAGGCTTTGATAATATTCAAGCAGATGTTGAAGGTTATGAAACACCAAAATCTTATACTAAAAAAAGTAAAGGTGTTGATTCTTCCATAACTCCTGACATTGTAGCAGAAAAAGCCGGAAGAAAGCACTATTTTGAAATTGGTTTAAAAAGTGAAGAACCTACACTTTTAAAATCTAAATGGCGTTTCTTAGATGTTTTATCTAGAATGAAAGACGATAGATTTAAAGTAATTACACGTCGTGGTCATTACAAGTTTACACAAGATATGCTTGATGATCTTAACTTAGACAAAGAGCCAATTAAATTACCTTAATTTTTAGTAGCTTTTAGTAATTTATTTTGTTCCTCCATTAAATCATTGAGCTTTGCTAAAAGCTCAATATCTTTGGGAGTAGCCACAGTTGTGTCTTTTTCATCGTGCGCCTTTGTGCGCAATCGATTCATTGCTTTTACAACCAAGAACACCGTTAATCCAACGATTAAAAAATCAAGAGAGACTTCTAAGAAAGTTCCGTACTCTATAACAACTTCTTTGGTAGTCGCCACACCTTCACTATTATTTACAGCATCACGAAGTATATATTTTTTATCCTGAAAATTTAAGCCATCGGTCATTAAAGACAAAGGTGGCATCATTACCTTTTTTACTAATACATCTATTACCTTATTAAAAGATGCACCAATAATGATACCGATTGCCATATCCATCATATTTCCTTTTACAGCAAACTCCTTAAACTCTTTTAAAAATTTCATCTTTCTATTATTTAAAGCTGCAAATATATTCATTTAGAACAGAAACAAATCCATTCCTTTTAAATAAAAAAAACAGAACTCCCCTATACCAAACCATTCTGTGGTTTCATAAAGCGATTTATTAAGACATAAAAACTATTGAAAAATCACAGAATCGGATCTCATATTAAAAAGACATTATAGACCGTTGTTATACCTTCACCGATGCTAAATTAAAGATATGCGCATAACTATTAATACGCTAGCAACCAATCTATTAACATTTTAACGAACACTTCTTATTTCTACAAATAAAGTAAAAACTTAAAATCAACTATCCAAATATGGGGTAGTACAGCAAGCCATACTACCCCATATTTAAATGAAATAAACCGAAGAAAGGCAAGTCCTTAACTACACTTAACGCTATTTCTTATAAAACTTAGCATACTTTCTATAGGCAAAGAAACCAAGCAAAGTAACAATAGCACATGAGATTCCTATAATTTTAACGCTCATCACCTGATCTCCACTTGCATAAGAGTGTAATCCTGCAAGATAAAAGTTCACTCCAAAATAGGTCATCATTATACTAGCAAAAGCTATTATCGACATCAAGTTAAAGCCAAAACGACCACGAAGTCCAGGAACTATACGCATGTGTAACACAAACGCATACACCATAATACTAATTAAAGCCCAAGTTTCTTTAGGGTCCCAACCCCAATATCTTCCCCAACTTTCGTTTGCCCACATACCACCAAGAAAGTTTCCTATGGTAAGCATGACTAAACCAACAGTTAAAGCCATTTCATTAATAATGGTTAACTCTTTGATGTTGATTAACATTTTCTCTTTATTCTTATCTGTAGTCGCAATCATTAAAATAAGAGAAACGATTCCTAAAATCATTCCTAAAACAAATGGCCCGTAACTTGCAACAATAATAGATACGTGTATCATTAACCAGTAACTATTTAAAACGGGTTGCAGATTTGCAATTGCAGGATCTAACCAGTTTTGATGTGCAAAGAACAAAATAATAGATGCTACAAAAGCTGTAGACGCAATAGTTAAATCACTTTTTCTACCAAAGAACAAACCAAATAACATTGCAGACCAAGCTACATATAACATAGTTTCATACGTATCACTCCAAGGTGCATGACCTGAAATATACCAACGTGTTATTAAACCAATAGTGTGGGCTATAAATAAAGCTATAATTAGCCATTTACTAATTTTTACAGCGACATCAATACCTTTTCTTTTACTACTTAATATTTGTGTTATTAAAAATACAAACATTAAGAATCCAGCCAATAGGTAATATCTATATAAATTCTTAAAAATATTGTATTTGTTATAATTAATCTCTGCGCTTATTTTATTATCGCTAAGCATTACCTCACTTCCGTATTTATGCTGTGTTTTATTAAAGGATTCTAATAATTTTTCAGCTTCGGTATAATCTCCAGATTGTTTCGCTTTATTTAAAGTAAATAGATATGCTGAAAACCCAGAATTCACAAAGTTTCCGTAAAGGGAATCTGTAATCTTTTCTTTATAACCTTCCTTTCTATATTCTAAAGGAGAGATCCATTTATTATTGTCGTCTTCAGGTACAGGAAATATTTTTAATGTTAACCCTTCAATCGCATTCGACAAAACAGTGGCACGTTGATCTGCTAACTTTAATTCTTTTTGATACCCGTTTGGTGATTTCGTTTTATACGCATCTTCTAAATACGGATTCAACTTATAACTTAAGTTTTCGTCAAAGAAATCTACAATAGTTGCATAATTTTTCTCCTTCGGAATACCTAAAATCGTTTTAAGCGAATCTGTTTTCATCGCCTTTAGGTATATAATAGGGACATTATACCAAAGTAACGGACTCTCGCTTATAGAAAGTAATATTTGATTAGGTGTTAATCCTGCATAGGTTTCACTATGGTGTATTTTTCTAACTAACTCCGATGCGTATGTATTCATAGGCATCATACGCCCACTTAAATCCTGAATAACTAATCGTCCAAATTTATCTGCATGTTCTTTTGGTGTCGCATTAGCAATCAAAATAGAATCTATTTGTGCTGGAGTTGGTGCTTGATGCTGTTCTTCCTGTGCAAAAGTCTGCATAGCGAAACACAGAAATACTACGGAAAGCAACTTTGCTTTTTTAACTTTAATCTTATCCAAATGCCTTCTTAAATCTCCAAATCTAGATCCTTTGGAAAAGAATATTGCTATCATACCAAAATATAGTAAAAAGTAACCAATATAGGTAATCCAAGTTCCCCAAAAATCATGATTTACAGAAAGTATAGTTCCTTTTTCATCTGGATCAAAGTTCGATTGAAAAAACTTATAACCACCATGATTTAGAATATTGTTCATATAAATTCTATAATCAAAATCGCCTTCTTTTTCATCTAAAACAGTTACTTCACTAGCATAAGAAGAATAACTTCTTTCTGTACCAGGATAACGTTCTGCAATAAAATCGTTTAGCTTTATACTAAAAGGAAGCTCTAAAACTTTTGCTCCATAACGAAACGCAAAGTCCAAACCACCAATTTTAACTTGTTTAAATGCATTGTTTTTATATGGACCTCCAAGAAGTCCTACTCTTTTTGTTTCCCCATTTGCAGTTACTTTTAAAACAATACCGTCTTCGTCACCTTTAAACATTTCCGACTTCTTTACAATATCAAATTCCCCCTTCACCACTGGCTTAGGAAAAACCATTTGCATACTACCAATTACATAACGAGAACGTAAAACTAATGGTTGTAAACTGTCCTTTATCAAGCTTCCTGATTCCATGGTTGCCATGGTTAGATATTCTCCTTCAAATGGAGAATGAATATTTAATCGATCACCTTCTTGTGTAATATTTATAGCACCCTTTGTAGGCTTATTTAATGCTATTAAAACATTATGAATACTTTGAACTTCTCCTGATTTTAAAAAATGATTATGAGGTCCATCACTTCCTGCTTCCACAATTTTTAGATATTCTTCTCCGGTTTCACTTGGAACAATATCTTCTTCTGCGCCACCTACAAACTTCTCTAACTCAATGCTAACCGGTTGGTTATTATAATGAGTATTTACTTCAAAACTATTTTCTAAACGTGGCGAAAAATCTACGGCACGTTCTACTGGTAATCTTTGTGGAACACCATCAATCTCGTAGTCTCCATCAATATACGTTGTTATGTATATTTTTTGCGATAAGAATTTACTTTCGGTGGCACCTTCACGAATTGGCATCATACCTTCAAAACTTGCATATCGAGTAATAAATGCTCCTAGTAGTATAAATATGAAAGACAAATGCAGCACTAAAGTTGCCCATTTTTCCTTTTTATATAAACGGAATCTGAAAATATTTCCAACAAAATTGATAACAAAAAACAGCATGATACCTTCAAACCACCACGTGTTATATATTAAATTCCTACTGTATGGCGTTGGAGAGGTATCCATTCCTGCATCCATAAAAGTACCAACAGCCATTGCTGTTGCAAATAAAATAAAAAGAATAGCAGTTAGTCTGGTTGAGAACAGAATATTGGAGAGTTTCTTTAGCATAATCACAAGCTTTTTTTTGCTCGTGCAAATTTAGGGTTTTTTGTTTATTTAAGAGTCTAAACGAAACAAATATTGTGTTAAATTATGCTTCCCTTATAACTTCGTCTGTTTTTGAAAAGAATTTACGAAACCACTCTAATCACTATAAACTTTGCCAAGTATTTTGTTCCACAGAATCACACTTCCAAAAAATCGCAAAACGTTGAAGCTTTTGACACTAATTACTAGGACTGAATACTGAGACCGAATACTGCGACTGAATACTGTGACTGAATCCTGCTTACTCCTTTCCTCGTGCAGCAAAAATATTCATATACATAAAAGTGCCCATTTTTCTGGCTCTTCGTTTTGCATTATCTGCAATTTCCCCTTCAAACATTTCGTCTAAAGTTTGATACCATAAATTTAACCAAATACCAAAGTGTAGATTATCTATAGTATGGTTAAATTTCTTGTCTACTCTAACATGTGCTTCTAACGGATTTCCACGATATTTCTTTTCTAATTTTCGAGTCATAAAAAGACTCGTTTCCCAAAAAGTAGTCAAGTGTTCCAAATGTGCTTCCCAATCTGTAATGGTTTCATTAAAAAACGGGCCAAGTGTTTCCTCTTTCCTAACTTTTTTATAAAAATTAGAAACTAACAAAAAGATATCTTCTCGCGTATTTATATCGGATTTATTCATGTTATCGAAATTAAGTCTTTATTTTGAAAAAAGGAATTAAATATTCTTAATTAGTAATTGATTATTCTTATTATTTTAGCAAAATGATTAACGTAGTATTACTTGGTGCAGGAAATGTAGCAACCCACTTATTTAAAGCTTTTACAAATGCGGAAGAAGTAACTGTAAAACAATGGTATAATAGAAACCTAAGAACCATTGAAAAGCATAAAAACAAAGTTGCAATTACAGATAATTTAGAGGATTTAGTAGCAGCAGACATTTACATTTTAGCCGTAAGTGACGATGCTGTCGCCGATTTATCTTCACAACTTCCGTTTGAAAACAGATTAGTGGTGCATACTTCTGGTAGTGTTAGCTTATATGCTATTGACAAAAAACACAAACGTGGTGTTTTCTATCCGTTACAAACGTTTAGCAAAGCTGCTAATGTCGATTTTTCAGATGTTCCTTTGTGTTTAGAAGCTTTAAAAAACAAAGAAGATCTTCCTATCTTGAAAAAATTAGCAAAAGCAATTGGTAGTCAACCACATAAAGTGAATAGCGATCAACGTGCTGCCTTACATTTGGCTGCTGTTTTTGTGAATAATTTCACCAATCAGATTTACAGACTAGCACATGAAATCACAGAATCTCAAGGTGCAGAATTTGAAATATTAAAACCCTTAATTAAAGAAACAGCTAGAAAGCTAGACGAAGTTTCTCCTTTTCTAGCACAAACTGGTCCTGCAAAACGCAACGACAAAAAGACAATAAAAAAACATTTAAAAGCGCTAACTGATGAACATCATAAAGACGTTTACGAGTTGCTAACTAAATCAATACAACAAACACATGGCACTTTCACTAAACCGAAAGCGAAGCCAAATAAAAAATAAATACCATGGAAGACAAAAGCTATAAAGAATACCTAAACCAAATCACTACATTTATTTTTGATGTAGACGGCGTACTTACAGACGGAACCGTAACGGTTACCACAGATGGCGAAATGCTAAGAACCATGAACATCAAAGATGGTTATGCTTTAAAAACTGCTGTAGATAAAGGGTATCATGTATGTATTATTTCTGGTGGAAGTAATGAAGGCGTTAGAAAACGTTTAGAAAACTTAGGTCTTACTGACATTTATCTTGGCGCACATAATAAAATTGAGCAGCTTAACGATTACCTAGAAAAGCATAGCTTAAAATTAGAAAATGCTTTATACATGGGAGATGACATTCCGGATTACCCAGTTATGCAATTAGTTGGCCTACCTGCTTGTCCGCAAGATGCTGTTCCAGAAATCAAAGCTATTTCGAAGTATATTTCACACAAAAACGGAGGAAAAGGTGCTGTTCGTGATGTTATTGAGCAAGTACTAAAAGTACAAGGAAAATGGAATGGTAGCTTTGATGCGAAGTATGACTAGGTTTTAGTGTTCAGCCACAGTTGCAGTGTTCCAAAAATAAAATACTCGTGTAATCCTTGTCCTTTTTTAATTATTACTTTTTAATTTTTACTTTAAATAAATGCAAAGTATTTTAAAACTCATTCGCTGGAAAAACTTAATCATGATTGCCTTGGTGCAATTATTAATTAAATATGCGCTTTTCGAGCCTTTTGGAGTAACCATTACATTAAACGGCATAGGTATTTCGGTTTTAATTTTAGCTACATTATGTTTGGCTGCTGCAGGAAACATTATAAATGACATTTATGATGTAGAAACCGACTTAGTAAACAAACCAGAACGCGTAATTGTTGGTAAAACCATTTCAGAAAAAACAGCCTATAACTTGTTTTTCGCGCTTAATATTATTGGTGTTGGACTTGGCTTTTACTTGTCGCATGTGGTTGGTAAAAGTCCGTTTTTCACCTTATTCGTGATTATTTCAGCACTACTTTACATTTATGCTTCCTATTTAAAACAACTGCCTTTTATTGGCAATATTGTGATTTCTGCTTTAGTCGCTTTAAGCTTAATTATTGTCAGTATTTTTGATTTACTTCCTGCGATTACCCCTTCCAATAAAGAAGCTCAATTAACTTTTTTTAAAATTGTTCTAGACTACGCTCTTTTCGCATTTATTATAAATCTTATTCGCGAAATGGTTAAAGACATGGAAGATATTGATGGAGATTACAAAGCACAGATGAACACATTGCCCATTGCTATTGGAAGAGATCGAGCGAATAAAATCATCTTTATTCTTTCATTAATCCCTATAGTTGCTGTTATATTTTACATCACTAATTTTTTATATAAACAAGAAATTGCTGTTGCTTACTTCCTAATACTCGTAGTAGCTCCCCTGATTTATATTAGTATAAAACTGTTTTCAGCAAAAACAAAAAAAGAATATTCACATATTAGTATTATATTAAAACTTGTTATGCTTTTCGGAATGCTTTCCATGCTACTTTATCCTTTAATTTTAAAATAATGCTAAAAGAAAAACTTAAAAATTACAATCTGATTCTTGCTTCTGCTTCACCTAGAAGACAGAAATTTTTCTCAGATCTAGATCTAGATTTTACTATTCAATTAAAACCCGTTGTTGAAGAATACCCTAAGAAACTTCGTCATTTTGAAATCACAGATTATCTAGCACAACTAAAGGCCCTTCCTTTTAAAGCCGATTTACAAGCCAAAAATATTTTGGTAACTAGTGATACTATTGTTTGGCAAAACGAAAAAGCATTAGGAAAACCTAGAGATAGAGACGAAGCTTTTCAAATATTAAAAGCCTTAAGCAATGCAACACATGAAGTTATTACATCCGTTTGTTTTACGACTACAAATTCGCAAAAAACAGTAAGTAATGTTACTAAAGTTACCTTTAAAGAATTAACCGATGACGAAATTAATTACTATCTAGACCATTATAAACCTTATGATAAAGCTGGTGCTTACGGCATACAAGACTGGATTGGCTATATCGCAATTACTAAAATTGAAGGTTCTCATTATAATGTGATGGGTTTACCCCTTCATTTAGTGTATCAAACATTATTAGAAATTGTAAACTAACCGCTTTTTTTGTTTTTAAGAACGAAATCTAATTTATCTTTGTGCTTTAATAAAGTTTATGAAAGATTTTTTTACCACATATAACGACCAATTAATTAATTCCTTAATTCTATTAGGAGTCTTTATAATTATTTGGATGATTCAGAAAATTTCTATTCGTAAAATCGGAAGAAAATCTGGCATCAATGATGCGCGTATTCATTTAATTATTAGATATTCTTCGGTTACATTATTCTTTGTTTTCGCACTTATTTTAGCTTTTATTTTTGGTGCGCAATTAGAAGAACTGGCACTAGTATTTTCTTCTGTTTTTGCAGTTATTGGTATTGCTTTATTTGCAATTTGGTCTATTTTAAGCAATATTACTTCTGGAGTAATTATGTTTTTCTCTTTTCCGTATAAAGTAGGTGATAAAATTCAAATACACGATAAAGATTTTCCAATAGTAGCCATTATTGAAGACATTAGAGCGTTTCAATTACACCTTAGACAAGACAATGGTGATTTGGTAACGTACCCTAATAATCTCATTTTGCAGAAGGCCGTTACCCTATTACAAAAAGATGCTATTGAAGATTTTGAACACGGCTCTGACCTTATCTAAATATTAAGTTAAATAAACATTAAAACCCGTTCTTACGCTCGTATCTTTTTTATATTTGGCTCTTAAACCAACTATAATCATGCGCAAGCTACTACTCTATTTTTTCATTTCTTTTTTCACCAATTCCAGCTTACTAGCACAACAACCTAAAAAACCAAATGCTTCTCAAATTTTTGAATCTATAAAAAAACTAAATTTCTTAGGATCTGTTTTATATGTTGCCGCGCATCCAGATGACGAAAACACACGTTTAATCTCGTATATGGCAAACCATGTAAAAGCAAGAACAGCATACTTATCGCTAACTCGTGGTGACGGCGGACAAAATCTTATTGGTCCAGAAATAAGAGAACTTCTTGGGGTAATTAGAACACAAGAATTACTTACTGCAAGAAATATAGATGGCGGCGAACAACGTTTTACAAGAGCAAACGATTTTGGCTACTCCAAACACCCAGACGAAACTTTGGCTATTTGGAATAAAGAAGAAGTGTTAAGCGATGTCGTTTTGGCAATTCGTCAATTTAAACCAGACGTTATTATTAATCGTTTTGACCACAGAACACCAGGAAAAACGCATGGTCACCATACCAGTTCGGCCATATTGAGCTTAGAGGCTTTTGATATTACTAATGATAATACGAAGTACACCAACCAACTAAAAGATACTGGTTTGTGGCAAGCACAACGTGTGTTTTTTAATACTTCATGGTGGTTTTATGGAAGTCAAGAAAAATTTGACAAAGCAGATAAAAGCAAACTCCTACATTTTGATATTGGCGAATACTACGCTTCTAGCGGATTGAGTAATACCGAAATTGCTTCACTAAGTAGAAGTCAGCATAAATCACAAGGTTTTGGAAACACAGGTACTCGTGGTAGCCAAATGGAATATATAGAATTGATTAAAGGCGAAATGCCTTCCGATCCATCGAATGTTTTTGAAGGAATTGATACCACATGGAATCGTGTTAAAGGAGGAACAGCAATAGGAAACATTTTATACCAAGTAGAAAAAGATTACGATTTTACAAACCCTTCTGCTTCCATCCCTGAATTATTAAAAGCATATCAATTAATTGAAAAATTAGAAGATACCCATTGGAAGAATATTAAATCGGAAGAAATTAAAAACCTCATCTATAATTGTGCAGGATTATACCTAGAAGCCGTTGCAGAAAGCAATCATGCAACAGCAAACGAAATGGTTAATTTAAATATAGAACTTATTAATAGAGCTGCTGAAAATGTACAATTAAAAACGTTACAGATTAATAACGACGCTTCCATTTTAGAAACGCAAGTTTTAGCTAAAAATGAAAAAGTAGCACTTAAAAAATCTTTTACTGTAAATGCTAACCAAGAACCAACAACGCCATATTGGTTAACAAAAAAAGGAACACTTGGCATGTATCAAGTAGATGATAAAAGTCTGATAGGTAAACCAGAAACTCCTCGTTATTTTAATGTTACTTTTGGTTTAAGCATAAACAATATTGCTATTAGTTTTACAAAACCTATTATATACAAAACCAACGACCCAGTAAAAGGAGAAGTATACAAACCGTTTGAAATCATATCTGAAGCTTCCGCAAAAATTGCAGAAAAAGTAATCATTTTTGAAAATGACAAGCAAAAAGAAATCCCTGTAATTATTAAAGCAGGAAAAGATAACCTAGAAGGTTATGTAGAAATTGCACATCCAAAAGATTGGAGTGTTTTTCCGGAAAAGCAAAAAATATCCATAGCCTATAAAGGTCAAGAACAAACATTAATATTTACAGTTATTCCTCCTAAAAATCAAAGCGAAGGATTAATAACGCCGATGGTACATGTTGGAGAAAACACATACACCAAAGAGCTTATAGAAATAGACTACGATCATATTCCATTTCAAACGGTTTTATTACCAAGCGAAAGCAAAGTAGTACGTTTAGACATTCAGAAAAGAGGAGAAAACATTGCATATATTGAAGGTGCTGGAGATGTGGTTCCAGAAAGCTTACAGCAAATTGGTTATAACGTAGTTACTATTAATCCAGAAGACATTAATGCTGAAACATTAAGTAGGTTTGATGCTGTAGTTGTTGGTATTAGAGCATACAACACGGTAGAAACTTTAAAATTTAAACAACAAGCTTTGTTTGATTTTGTCGCTAATGGCGGAAACATGATTGTGCAATACAACACCAACCATAGATTAAAAACAGAGGAAATTGCTCCGTATTCTTTAGCGCTTTCTCGAGATCGTGTAACCGACGAAAATGCCAAAGTAACCTTACTAGAACCAAATCATAAGTTACTTAATTTTCCGAATAAAATAACGGAAAAAGATTTTGAAGGCTGGACGCAAGAACGCGGTTTATATTTTCCAAACAAATGGTCTAAAGAGTTCACTCCTATTCTATCGATGCATGACAAAGGAGAATCTGCAAAAAAAGGAAGTTTACTAGTCGCAAAACATGGCAAAGGATATTATATATACACAGGATTAAGTTTCTTTAGAGAGTTTCCTGCTGGAGTTTCTGGCGCATATCGACTTTTTGCTAATATGTTAAGTATTGGGAAAGAAAATATGAATACTGAAAACGCAATAAAAAACTAAACTGTCAGCCAGAGCTTATCGTAGCCTTCTTATGCAAATAAGTGAAAATTCGACAAGTTCAATTACACATCATCTTTAAAACCGACTACAATGAACCAACCAAAATACAAATGGAATAACATGTACACCTTAGTACTTGTAGCCAACGCAGTCTATATCATTGCATTTTACTTTATAACCAAAGCACTATAAATTATGCAAACATTAGATTGGATTGTACTTATTAGCACCTTATTACTAATTGTTGGTTATGGAACATGGCAAACACGTGGAAGTAAAAACGTTCAAGATTATTTAAGAGGAGGAAATTCTTCTAAATGGTGGACTATTGGTTTATCGGTAATGGCAACACAAGCCAGTGCAATTACCTTTCTTTCTACTCCTGGTCAAGCTTTTAATGACGGAATGGGTTTTGTGCAATTCTATTTTGGATTACCAATAGCCATGGTGGTAATTTGCATGGTTTTTATTCCACTTTATCACAAACTGAAAGTCTATACTGCTTATGAGTTTCTAGAAACCAGATTCGATTTAAAAACGAGAACATTAACAGCTATTTTATTTTTAATACAACGTGGTTTAGCAGCAGGAATTACCATTTTTGCGCCTGCAATTATACTATCTGCGGTATTGGGTTGGAATTTATTATTACTAAACATCATCATTGGAGTTCTCGTAATTATTTACACCGTTTCAGGAGGAACGCGTGCAGTAAACGTGACACAAAAGCATCAAATGGTAGTGATTTTCACAGGGATGGTAATTGCTTTTATTTTAATAATCAATAAGCTTCCTGCTGATATCAACTTTTCTAAAGCTCTACATATTGCTGGAGCTAGCGGAAAAATGGAGGTCTTAGATTTTTCTTTCAACTTAAATAATCGCTATACATTCTGGTCTGGAATTATTGGCGGAACCTTTTTAATGCTTTCGT
The DNA here is from genome assembly GCF_016864015.1 of Lacinutrix sp. WUR7. NCBI lineage: Bacteria > Pseudomonadati > Bacteroidota > Flavobacteriia > Flavobacteriales > Flavobacteriaceae > Lacinutrix > Lacinutrix sp. WUR7. Next base: position 3,929,015 of record NZ_CP045067.1, read on the forward strand.
ATTTTGGTACAGACCAAAGTCAGGTGCAACGTTATTTGTCAGGAAAATCACTGAGGGAAATGCAACTTGGGTTAATATTTAATGGATTATTAAAAGTGCCAATGCAATTCTTCATTTTGCTAGTAGGTGTCATGGTGTTTGTGTTTTATCAATTCAATCCTGCGCCAATGAATTTTAATCCTACAGCAACAGAGTTAGTTTTAAATTCGGAATATGCAGCCGAGTATAAATCCCTTCAGCTAGAACAAGAAAAAATATTTAACGACAAGCAAACTTTAATCAATAAGTATACAGATTCGGAAAGCGAACAATTAAAAAGCTACATTAACTTAGCCAATGAAGCAAGTGATGATATTAGAAACGAAGCCAAACTTTTAATCGATAAAGCTGGAGAAGCGCAACAAGTAAAAGTAGAAAGCAACGATAAAGATTATGTATTTATTCACTTTATATTAAACAACTTACCAAGAGGTTTAATCGGTCTATTATTGGCCGTAATTTTAAGTGCAGCAATGTCTAGTACATCTAGTGAATTGAATGCATTAGCAAGTACAACAACTATAGATTTATACAAACGTAACACCAGCGAAAAGACCGAAAAAGAAATGGTTAAAACTTCTAGGTTATTTACATTAGCTTGGGGAATTATTGCTATTGGTGTAGCCTGTGTAGCCAATCTTGCCGAAAATTTAATTCAGCTAGTAAATATTATAGGTTCCATTTTTTATGGAAATGTTTTAGGGATATTCCTATTAGCCTTTTTCTTTAAGTCTGTAAAAGCAAATGCTGTTTTTGTAGCTGCTTTAATTACACAAGTACTTGTAATTGCACTGTTCATGTTAAACCAATACGAAATGATAAACCTTCCGTTTTTATGGTTAAACTTTGTGGGCTGTATGATAGTGATGGCTATTGCTTTACTTATTTCGTTTAAAGACTTAAAAAAGAATAGTAAATTCGCCTTATCTCTAATCGCAATTGCATTGTGTAGTTTTGGCTATGTAGTACTAAATTAATAGAAACGTTCTAATAAAAAAAACTAATCATTAATAGGAATACCTTGTGTTGTAAAAGATAAACCTTGTTGTCCGTAAGTGGTAATCATTACAGCTTCAAAATAAGGTTCTTGTGCATTATCTGGTACTAACCAATCAAAAACAAAATTGGCACCAGTTCCTCCTGATTTGTCTTTTTCAGCAATAACGATCTCAATAGCTTGCATAGGTTTTACAAAAATAGGCGCTTCAAAATACGTTCTAATTAAATCGCCTTTAGTATCATAGTATTTCGCGTTTTGAACAAAAATGGTATCTCGCTTATTAATGTTTCTAATACTAACCGTTGCTGTTAAATCATGTGTTTTATGCTCTGTAGTACTATACACTTGGGAATAGACAGATAAATAGGTAGCACCTCTTTCTAAGGAATCACTAAGAGGTTTATTCCACTTTATGGACTCCCAATTATTAGATGGTAAAGCATCTTTTTTTTCTTGCTGGTCACATCCTAAAAGAAACAAAACTACAGCAGACAATAGTAATACATTTTTCATACTTAACGTTTTACACAAATTTACTTAAATCTATATCATTAATTCCTCCATGAGAAGCATAATTTACAACGTTACCATTTTTAATTACAATTAATTGCGGAGACTCATGCATGACCATGAATTTAACACCAACCTCATTAGAGATTTCTCTGTAGTTTAGTAAATCTAAATAGTATAAATCTAAATCTTTTTCGGTTAAATTATACATAGCAACAAATTGATTCATTACCATTCGGCTAATCCCACAACGCGTAGAATGTTTAAATATAACTTGTGTTTTTGTTTTAGATTTTTCTTCCATAAATTGCAACTGTTGCATATCATTTAAAGGAATCCAAGGCAATACTTTTTCTTCTTTTGGTTTTGATGAACCGAATATTTTTTTAAACATAGACGCTATTTTTATTCCTATAAAACGGAATTAATTTTAAATTAAATACTTTAATATCCATTTAATGATATTAATCATTCTTTATGTCGAAATATTTTCGAAAACTTTACTATAAGTAAACGCAATTACAGAAACAGACAAAACGTCATCCTGATTCTGATAAAAACAGTCATTTTGTCTTACGAATAAAACTGGTAAGATTGTTGACTTATACTACTCAGAATAAAGAAAACTAAAAGACGTACATCTTATAATAAACTATAAAACACAACATAACTATGAACTTCAACAATTATACAATAAAATCACAAGAAGCCATACAACAAGCGCAACAAATTGCGCAAGGTTATGGTCACCAACAAATCGAGAATGAACACATTTTCAAAGCTATTTTTGAAGTAGACGAAAATGTTTTACCTTTTATATTAAAGAAACTGAATGTAAATGTCCCAATGCTCCAACAAATTTTAGATAAGGAGCTAGAAAGCTTCCCTAAAGTTTCAGGAGGAGATATTATGGCATCACGAGAAGCAGGAAAAATGCTAAATGAAGCATCTATTATTGCGAAGAAAATGAACGATGATTATGTTTCCATAGAACATTTAATACTTGCTATTTTTAAATCTAAAAGTAAAATCGCCCAAGTTTTAAAAGACCAAAGTGTTACCGAAAAAGGATTACAAGCAGCTATAGATGAATTACGAAAAGGAGACCGCGTGACATCACAAAGTCAGGAAGAAACCTACAACTCTTTAAATAAATACGCTAAAAACTTAAATCAATTAGCCAGAGATGGAAAATTAGATCCAGTAATTGGTCGTGATGAAGAAATACGAAGAATACTTCAAATTTTATCTCGTAGAACCAAAAACAACCCCATTTTAGTTGGAGAACCAGGAACTGGTAAAACAGCAATTGCAGAAGGTTTAGCACATCGAATTGTAGATGGTGATATTCCTGAAAACTTAATTGACAAACAAATTTTTGCTCTAGATATGGGAGCATTAATTGCTGGTGCAAAATTTAAAGGGGAATTTGAAGAAAGACTAAAAGCAGTTATAAAAGAAGTTACAGAAAGTGACGGAAACATTGTTCTTTTTATTGATGAGATTCACACACTAGTTGGCGCTGGAGGTGGTCAAGGAGCAATGGATGCAGCAAACATTTTAAAACCTGCATTAGCTCGTGGTGAGCTTCGTGCTATTGGAGCAACCACTTTAGACGAATACCAAAAATACTTTGAAAAAGACAAAGCTTTAGAGCGTCGTTTTCAAAAAGTAATGGTTAATGAACCAGATACAGAAAGTGCTATTTCTATTTTAAGAGGAATAAAAGAAAAGTATGAAACACACCATAAAGTGCGTATTAAAGATGAAGCGATTATTGGTGCAGTAGAGCTTTCTGAAAGATATATTACCAATCGTTATTTACCAGACAAAGCCATTGATTTAATGGATGAAGCTGCTTCTAAATTACGTATGGAAATAAATTCTAAACCAGAAGAGTTAGATGTTTTAGATCGTAAAATCATGCAATTAGAAATCGAAATTGAAGCGATTAAACGTGAAAAAGACGAAACGAAATTAAAGGCATTACGTGCGGACTTAGCAAATTTAAAAGAAGATCGTAACGAGATTTATGCGCAATGGAAAACCGAAAAAGACGTTGTAGATAACATTCAAACAGCGAAATCTAATATTGAAGAGTTTAAGCTGGAAGCAGAACGTGCAGAACGTGATGGCGACTATGGTAAAGTAGCAGAAATACGTTACGGAAAAATTAAGGATGCACAAGAGCAGTTGGAGAAATTGCAAAAAGAATTGCAAGAAAATCAAAGTGAAAGCTCTTTAATTAAAGAAGAAGTTACCTATGAAGATATTGCAGATGTTGTAGCAAAATGGACAGGAATTCCTGTAACAAAAATGCTTCAAAGCGATCGTGAAAAACTTTTAAAACTGGAAGATGAATTACACAAACGTGTGGTTGGTCAAGAAGAAGCAATTGTTGCTGTAAGTGATGCTGTACGACGCTCTAGAGCTGGTTTACAAAATCCGCAAAAACCAATAGGAACCTTTTTATTCCTTGGAACAACAGGAGTTGGTAAAACAGAATTAGCAAAAGCATTAGCGGAATACCTTTTTGATGATGAAAGTGCGATGACTAGAATAGATATGAGTGAATACCAAGAACGTCATGCAGTAAGCAGACTTGTTGGTGCACCTCCAGGATATGTTGGTTATGATGAAGGCGGACAACTTACAGAAGCGGTACGAAGAAAACCATATTCAGTGGTGCTTTTAGACGAAATTGAAAAAGCGCATCCAGATACCTTCAATATTTTATTACAAGTATTAGATGAAGGAAGGTTAACAGATAACAAAGGTCGTGTTGCCGATTTTAAAAACACCATAATTATTATGACCTCCAACATGGGAAGTCAGATAATTCAAGAGCGTTTTGAAGCAACCAAGGATGTTAATTCTGCAATTGAAGCTGCAAAAGTGGATGTTTTAGCTTTATTAAAACAAACCGTAAGACCAGAGTTTTTAAACAGAATAGATGACACTATTATGTTTACACCTTTAAGCAAAGAAAACATTGTACAAATTGTAGGTTTACAGTTAAAAGGTATCACAAAAATGATTGCACAACAAGGCATCACTTTTGATGCTACACAAGAAGCAATAAATTATTTAGCAGAAAAAGGGTATAATCCAGAATATGGAGCAAGACCAGTAAAACGAGTAATTCAGAAAGAAGTATTAAACGAATTAAGTAAGGAAATATTAGGAGGAACTGTAAGTACAGATAGTATTATTCTCTTAGATGCTTTTGATGGAGAACTAGTTTTTAGAAACCAAAATAATTTGGTTACTGAAGAAGCATAAAATGATATATTCTTTATAGAAAAAACAGTTCTATATCGAGTAAATCATAAAGTATTGTTAACGTAAAATAAGTTAAAAGTTTATACGTTTTCATATTAAGTTGGTTAGTTAGTTGAAAAACAGCGCGAATCTTTTTAAAAGACGAGCGCTGTTTTTTTTTGTAACCTATGCAATACGTATTAGTTTACTACCAAACGCTTAGAGGCTATTTTCTTTCCATCCACATAAAGGGTATAAAAATAAACAGCAGATTGCATATTGTTTTTACTTAAGGTAACAGAACCATCACCAAATTGGTTAATAGGAATATCATAAACCACTTGACCTAAAGCAGAAACTACTTGAATGTTAGCAGAACTATATTTAGTTGGTATATAATAATCTATAGTTGTATTCCCTGTAAATGGATTAGGAATATTTTGATTTAATCTAATATTCTCACTTTCACCTAAAGGACCATCAGGATTTTCAATACTTAGTGTTCCTCCACAAGCACAAGCTTCAATAATATCTAAACGAGACATTAAAGCATCAATTTGCGCTTGTTGTGCAGTATTTACATCTTCTAAATCTGTAATTGCTGTTTGTAAAGGCACTAAAATTGGTGCTAAATCTACATCTACTGAAGTTCCTCCTTCAATAGCGATAGTTAAGGTTGTATCTGCTAAAGATGCAGAAGCTAAATTTTGATTGTCACTAGAAGGATCTACCCAATCCGTTCCATCAAAGTAATAGGTCTTATTTTCATCGGTATCATACACCAACATTCCTGCAACAGCAGTTGCTCCTAAAGCAGTTCTACTCGCTGTTGTTAAACGATTTAATAATAAAGCTTTGTCGGTTGCAGCTAAATCTAAAGACGCATTTGCATCTGGAGTAATCGTTGCAATCCCTGCTTGACCAGCAATAAACGTATTACCAGTAATTGCTGCATTACCATTTACCTCTAATTTTTCTGAAGGTGAAGCATCCCCCAAACTAACATTACCAGTAGAGGCAATATATAGAGAATTGGTTGCTGCCTGTGGCTGTATTCTAAAAGGAAGTAAACTTCCATTCGTAACATCTCTTACAAAAAAATTGGTTTCATTACCTGCAACATCCCAAATTTGAGGAGTCCAGCCATTAGCACCATCTTGCTCTAAACGCATAGTTGGCGTATCTCCATCTGTAACGTGTAACTCTACTACTGGAGCTGCAGTTCCTAAACCAACATTACCAGCTGCCCCTATATATAATGCATTATTTCCTGCTCCTGCTAAAACACGAAAAGGATTTGTTCCTGCCGTAGCATCATCTATTGCAAAATAATTAAGACCTCCATTACCCGTATCATTAATTGAAATTCTCCAATCATTACCAGGGAAACTGGCACTAGCTGACGTATCATCAAAATGGATTCTTAGATTATTTTCTTTTAACCTAAAGGTATCAAAACCAAAACTTTCTGCTGAAGTAACATCAAAACCAATTGCCAAACTACCTTGAACCACTAAATCTTCGGCAATCACTTGTACACTGGTATCTACAGGAGCAAAACTACTACCTGGGTCGTCTTGTTGTGCAAATAAAGTTGGGCTAAGCGCAATGCATAGCATCAAAAAATAAGTATTTTGTTTTTTCATAATATAAATTAAATTGATTATTAGCATTAGCAAGATAAATCAATTTAACAAAATAGCATTTCCTCTACCTCATAATTACTCAAAAACAAGGGTTTATACGTGGTTTAAAGTTTCAGAAACACAGCTTACAAAACCTAAATACATTTCTTCTATAGCCTATTATTTAATTTATAGCTTCAACGAATTTTTAGATTTTTCCAGCTGTTGCTGAAAAGTTTCCGCATCCACCTCTTTCTTCCACAAAGGAACTATTTTATGGATTAATTCTTTTCCTTCTTTGCTATTTAAAATTTCAGGAAATGCTTTTTCTAAAACCTCCAACATTACTGAAGTTGCTGTGGATGCTCCAGGTGAAGCGCCTAACAAACAAGTAATGCTTCCGTCTTTACTACTTACTACTTCTGTACCAAATTGAAGAACGCCTCCTTCGTACTCATCCTTTTTAATAATTTGAACACGTTGTCCTGCAACTAGAATTTCCCAATCTTCACTTTTAGCATCTTTAACAAATTTTCGTAATTCTTTCATTCTATCTTCATGAGAAGAAGTTACTTGCTCAATTAAATATTTGGTCAAAGGTAAATTATGCCAAAAAGCACCTAATAAAGGTGAAATATTATCCAATTGCACCGATTTAAATAAATCGAGATTAGAACCTTCCTTTAAAAACTTCGGACTAAAACCAGCAAAAGGTCCAAAAAGCAATTCGCGTTTACCATCAATATATCTTGTATCTAAATGTGGTGTAGACATTGGCGGATCTCCAATTCCTGCTTTACTATATACTTTAGCATTGTGCTGTTTTATAATTTCCTCATTTTTACAAACTAACCATTCGCCACTTATTGGGAAACCGCCATAACCTTCTTTTTCATCAATTTCTACTTTTTGTAATAATAGTAAGCTTCCTCCTCCTGCTCCAATAAAAACATGCTTAGATTCTAGATTGTGTTTTTCATCTGTCTCTAGGTTTTTCATTGCAACAGTCCAATCAATATCTGCACTAGGGTCAACATCCTGCACTTCCATATTACAATGTACAGGTGTGTTGTATTTCGTTTCTAGAATTTTAAAAAGTGCTTTTGTAAGTGCTCCATAATTCACTTCTGTTCCTCTATCGATTCGAGAAGCAGCCATGATTTCGTCTTCCTTTCTATCGTGCATTATTAAAGGAAACCAATTAGCCATTTTACTTTTATCGCGAGTAAACTCGATAGTATTAAACATAAAATGATCTTTCATACTATGAAAACGCTTCTCTAAATAATCGGCATTTTCTTTTCCTAAAACCCAACTATGATGTGGAACAGGAGAAATAAATTCCTCCGGATTTTCTAGCAAACCTTCTTCTGCTAAATAACTCCAAAATTGTTTTGATGTCTCAAACTGTTCGCAAATTTTTACTGCTTTTTCTATAACTACAGAACCATCTTCCTTTTCGGGACAATAATTCAATTCGCAAAGTGCAGAATGCCCTGTCCCTGCATTATTCCATGCTGCAGAACTTTCCTGAGCAACAGCATCTAATCGTTCCACTATTAAAATTTTAAGGTCTGGTTTTAAAATTTTAGAAATCAGCGCTAACGTTGCGCTCATGATTCCTCCTCCAACACAAATTAAATCGTATTCTTTAACGGCATTTATATCTTGCATAATTATATACTATCATTTAGGCTTAAATATATGCAAGTCCTTTCATATATTTAATTTTTAAACAAAAAAAAGGCCGCATATAGCAACCTTTTATAATAAATCATTAGTGTTAAAATAGTCTATAACCAATACCAACACCTGCAATAAAAGGGTTAATATCTACATCTGCACCAACTTTAGCTCCTAATGCTGTAGTAGCATCGACAGTCACATCTGTGTTTAGCAATAAATATTTAGCATCTAAATTAACAAACCATTTGTCTGTTATATCAAAATCAAATCCTAATTGAAAAGCAAAACCAAATGCATTATCATATTCCACTTTATCTGCTACAGGTCCAGAATTTTCATCGTAAAATAAGGTATAATTAACTCCTGCTCCAACATAAGGATGTACCATTTCACTATCAAAGTGATACTGCACCGTTAAAGTTGGAGGTAATAATCTAACATCGCCTAAAGGAATATCTCCAGCAGCTGTAGATATTGCTTTCACATCGTGTTGCGTTGTTGCTAAAATTAATTCTGCTGCAATGTTTTTAGTAAAGAAATACGTTAAATCTAATTCTGGAACATAATCATTTTTTATTTTCACATCTCCTCCAATGGCATCTATAGTAGCAGATTCATTAGCCACTACAGCCAAAGCTCTCACTCGAAGTTGAAATTTTGTAAAACTGGTATCTTCTGTAGTACTCTCTTGTGCGTTAGTAGAAATAAAAGCGAAACATGCTATTAAAGCTGTAATAAATATTTTTTTCATAATTAATTGGGTTTAAATTTTAAACAAAATTAATAGTGAAATAAACCTTAAAAGATGACAAAAGTCATAGGTTGAAGTTTTCTTTTTTTTTCTTTTTGACAAAACAATATTACTTCTAAACTCGCTTCATTTTTCAAAAAAAATGAAGTAATTTTATAGTCAATTCTTACTTAAATGAAATTAAACAAATATATAGATCATACGCTTTTAAAAGCTACAGCAACTAAAGAAGATATTATTCAAGTTTGTAAAGAAGCCTTAGAACACGATTTCTTTTCGGTTTGTGTAAATTCTTGTTACGTTCCTTTAGTGAAAGAAGCACTAAAAAACTCGGATGTAAAAGTTTGCAGTGTTATAGGTTTCCCTTTAGGAGCCATGAGCACTAAAGCAAAAGTGGAAGAAACCAAACAAGCCTTAAAAGATGGAGCAGATGAAATTGACATGGTATTAAATGTTGGTTTTTTAAAAAGCAAAGATTTTGAAGCGGTTGCGCAAGACATAAAATCCGTAAAAAAAGTAATGCCAGATCATACTTTAAAAGTAATATTAGAAACCTGTTATTTAGAAGATCTAGAAATCATTAAGGCTAGTGAGCTAGCTATTCATGCTGGAGCAGATTATATTAAAACTTCTACAGGATTTGGAACCGGAGGAGCTACCATTAACGCCATAAAACTAATGAAATCTGCCATTGCTAATGGTAACACTAAAATAAAAGCTTCCGGCGGAATTAGAGATACAGAAACTGCTTTGACATATATCAATCTTGGTGTAGAAAGAATTGGCACCTCTAACGGAATTGCAATTGTAACTGGAAATACTTCCGAAGAAAACAATTACTAATCAAAAAAAAACAACGACAAATGAGCATACATATTGGAGCCAACAAAGGCGATATTGCAGAAACTATTTTATTACCAGGAGATCCTTTACGAGCAAAATGGATTGCTGAAACTTTTTTTGAAAACCCTGTTTGTTTTAATGAAGTACGAGGAATGTTAGGCTATACAGGAACGTATCAAGGCAAACGTGTTTCTGTAATGGGAACAGGAATGGGAGTACCAAGTATTTCTATTTATGCACATGAACTCATTACGCAGTTTGGTGTTAAAAATCTTATTCGTGTTGGTAGTTCTGGTTCGTATCAAGAACATATTAAAATAAGAGATGTAGTTTTAGCAATGGCAGCTTCTTCTAATTCTGGTGTAAATGAACTACGTTTTGGCGGTGCCGACTATGCTCCTACTGCGAGTTTTGAACTTTTTCAAAAAGCTGTAGATGCCGCAAAGACGAAAAAAATTGCCATTAAAGCTGGTAACGTTTTTACAAGTGACGAATTTTATGCAGACGATTTTGAATCGTATAAAAAGTGGAGCAAATTTGGTGTGCTTTGCGTAGAAATGGAAACTGCAGGTTTATACACGGTTGCTGCAAAGCATAATGTGAATGCCCTTACCATTCTTACCATTTCTGACTCTTTAGTCACTGGAGAAAAAACGACAAGTAAAGAAAGAGAGACTACTTTTAAAGAAATGATAGAGATTGCTTTAGAACTAGCTTAAGCATTTATTTTACCGTAATATTTTTAAGCTCTATTTTTGAAAGTAGCTTTAAATTATTAGCATCAAAAGCCTTGTCTGTATCTAAAAGATTAAGGCTTTCGTCTTTTGGTTTAAAATTGTTATAATCTACAAAACGCAAACCGCTTATAGTTCGTACGTTATATGCTTCGCGGAAACGCATACCAACACCAGAATCTTCTTGATAAGAATAAGCTAAATAATCTACAGTATATGTTTCGGTATTTACCCAATATACAAATACATCTTCAAAATCTTCTCCGCCACCTTCTTGCTGAAAAGTCACTTTAATTTTATGATATTTTTTTCCTTTAATAGAAACTACTCCTAAATCCTCTTTAATAACTGCATTATCATTTAATCCGTAAGGCAATAAAGCAAAATAATGTACCGAATTTACGGATGCTGCATATTTTACGGACATCGTATCTGCAACTACCACCTCTTTATTATCAATAAATCTTTTAAATCCTTCATTATTTAATACATCACGAATTACCTGTGTAGCATCTTTAAACTCACGTTCGTATTGATATATTTCATTTTTACGAATAGCAGTGTACTTCTTATCTCTAAAATCAAAGACTATTTCAGCAGCAACATATTTTTCGCCTCCAGCTACTTCAATTGCTTTATCAATAATAGTATTTGCGGTTTCTACTTTTTCAGTTTTACAAGCTATAAAGAGGATACAAACTACAATTAGGTATTTTAAATTTTGCATGAAATATACGTTTCTTTAGGTTGTCGGAAAATTAATCAATTAATAACATTTTAGTACTTAATTAAATTATGTAATTTTGGCGAACATGCAAAACACTGTAAACATAAAAAATAAGAAAGCAAGATTCGAATACGAGATACTCGATAAATACACTGCTGGAATTGTTTTAACGGGAACCGAAATAAAATCTATTAGAGATAGTAAAGCTTCTATTGCAGAAAGTTTTTGCGAGTTTAATGATAAAGGAGAGCTATTTGTAATTAACATGACCATACAAGAATATGTTTATGGTAACTACTACAATCATGCTCCAAAAGCGGAACGCAAGCTTTTATTAAACAAACGCGAACTTAAAAAGCTAGAAAAAGAAGTAAACACAAAAGGATTAACGATTGTTCCGTTACGTCTATTTTTAAATGAAAGAGGCTTAGCCAAGCTAGTTGTTGCTTTAGCAAAAGGTAAGAAACTTTACGATAAGCGAGAGACCATGAAAGACAATGATAACAAAAGAGACTTAGCTAGAATTAAAAAAAGTTTTAATAATTAACTACTTTTTAATTATTAAAACTTTTCTTCTGAATTATTTCCTTTACACTTTAAAAATAAATTCCTGAAGCTTATATTGTATTCCTATAGTTTCGTTTTCCAAAATTATAGAAATACTAATTCTTATCTTCTAATAAAGGCACAAAACGAAACTCACCAAATTCGTATTTCTCAAATTCCTTTTCTCCTTTTCGTATAAACAAAGTCATGGTTTGCACATCATCACCAACAGGAATTACTAATCGTCCGCCAACGGTTAATTGTCGCAACAAAGGTTTTGGTACAAAAGGCGCTCCTGCAGTTACAATAATACTCGCAAAAGGGGCTTCTTCTTTTAAACCTTTATAACCATCTCCAAAAATTAGTTTTTTTGGTCGGTAACCCAACTTCGGTAAAAACTTAGAAGTTTTTTTAAAAAGTTCTTGCTGTCTTTCTATACTATACACTTTAGCACCTAATTCGCACAAAACGGCCGTTTGATAACCACTTCCTGTACCAATTTCTAAAACTTTATCGGTAGGTTTTATTTGTAATAATTCCGACTGAAAAGCTACGGTATACGGTTGTGAAATAGTTTGATCTGCTCCAATAGGAAACGCTTTATCTTGATATGCATGATCTAAAAAGCTAGAATCCATAAACAAATGTCGTGGTATTTTTCTAATAGCAGCTAGCACTTGTTTGTCTTGTATTCCTTTGGCAACTAGAACATCTACTAGCTTTTGCCTTAATCCTTGGTGTTTAAATGTGTCTTTCAAAAAATGGGTTCGTTTAGAATGCTAAAATTAAACAAACATTTTAAAGACGGTGAATAAAAAGACAAAAAAAAGCATCAAATTATAACCACTTGATGCTTTGCCTTTTATTAAAAATGACTTTAATTGGATACAATTATCTTGTACGTTGTAACGTCTTCTTTACCAACTAAAGCAATCATTTCTTTGGCTTTTTCAAGGGATACCGAATACCCTGTCGCTTTACCATAATTACTTTCGACTTCCCATAAATACATGTCTTTTTTATAGTTATTACTAAATCTATCGAGTTTTGTTTTCAAGTCTTTATCTTGTAACGTTTGTGTTCCGTTGTTTGCAGAAATAGTCGTTGCTATAAAAAATACTGCGCCTAATGTTATGATTATTTTTTTCATGATTTTATATGTTTTAAGTGAAACAATGTGTGCTCTTATAAGTCGTACACTATATTTACGTACAAGGTTTTAACAATAGATTTCGCACAAATCACAAATTCTCGTTAAAAGGTAGTTAAGGCTTTCTTAAAATGAAATCCTTTAAAAAGAATGTTAAGAATTAACAATTAAAAAATTAAATATCTTATTTTTGTTAAAAACGTAAAAGAATGCTAAAAGCTGGAGTTCTTGGTGCTGGTCACCTTGGGAAAATTCATTTAAGATTACTGCAACAATCTGACAAATATGAACTTGTAGGTTTCTATGATGCCAACGAAGAAAACGCAAAAAAAGTAGCTGCCGAGTTTGGGTACACTTATTTCAATTCTATTGAAAAACTTATTGAAGCTGTAGATATGGTAGATATTGTAACTCCTACCCTTTCACATTATGAATGTGCTAGACAAGCTATTGCAAAAGGCAAACATATATTTATTGAAAAACCAATAACCAATACGGTAGAAGAAGCCGAAACACTTAGGACTTTAGTTGCCGAATATGGTGTAAAAGGACAAGTGGGACATGTAGAACGATTTAATCCAGCTTTTACAGCGGTGAAAGACATGCTAGATAAGCCCATGTTTATTGAGACACATCGATTGGCAGAATTTAATCCTCGTGGGACTGATGTTCCTGTGGTTTTAGATTTAATGATTCACGATATAGACATTATTTTAAGTGTTGTACAATCTAAAGTAAAACACGTTAGCGCAAGTGGCGTATCTGTAATTAGTGATACTCCAGATATTGCAAACGCAAGAATAGAGTTTGTAAATGGTTGTGTTGCGAACTTAACTGCAAGTCGAATTTCTTTAAAAAACATGCGTAAAACACGTTTCTTTCAAAGGGACGCTTATGTTTCTGTAGACTTCTTAGAAAAGAAATGTGAAGTGGTTAAAATGAAAGATGCTCCGAAAGAACCAGGAGATTTCGATATGATTTTACAAAATGCCGAAGGTATTAAAAAGCAAATCTATTTCGATAATCCCGATGTAGCAGGAAACAATGCTATTCTTGACGAATTAGAATCTTTTGCAGATGCCATAAACAACAACACAAAACCAATTGTAACCTTACATGATGGTACCGAAGCATTACGTGTTGCAACCATGATAATCGATCAATTTTAGAAAAACAAACTTGAAACTTGCTCTCCTCTTTAGTTAAAGAGGAGAATGAATTTTGATTTCACTTTTAAAAGAAATCAAAAGAAAGAGGAGTTTTAAATTAATGATAAACAGCTTCCCATTCCTTCCTGTCAGTTGGCAGCCTTATGGGAATATTAAACTAACAGATTTCCGCTTTCGCGGAAATAAAAAATAAAAATTATTTTTATGAAAAACGTAGCAGTAATCGGAGCTGGAACCATGGGAAATGGTATTGCGCATACTTTTGCACAATCTGGATTTAACGTACAACTTATAGATATAAGCGAAGCTTCTTTGGAAAAAGGAATAAACACCATTTCTAAAAATTTAGATAGAATGGTGGCTAAAGAAAGAATTACAGAAGCAGATAAAGCAGAAACCTTAGGAAATATTACCACTTTTACAAGTATTCCTGAAGGTGTTAAAAACGCAAGTCTTGTTGTTGAAGCAGCTACAGAAAATGTGGATTTAAAGCTGAATATTTTTAAGCAGTTAGACGAAGCTTGTGCTGCAGATACCATCTTAGCTTCCAATACTTCTTCTATTTCTATTACACAAATAGCTGCAGTTACTAATCGTCCGGATAAAGTAATTGGTATGCACTTTATGAATCCAGTGCCAATTATGAAATTGGTAGAGATTATAAGAGGTTATAATACCAGTGACGAAGTAACCAATACCATTATGGAACTTTCTAGAAAATTAGGAAAGACACCAACAGAAGTAAACGATTACCCTGGTTTTGTTGCAAACCGTATTTTAATGCCAATGCTTAACGAGGCTATTGAAACACTATACAATGGTGTTGCCGGTGTGGAAGAAATTGATACCGTTATGAAATTAGGAATGGCGCATCCAATGGGACCATTACAATTAGCAGATTTTATTGGACTAGATATTTGTCTTTCTATTTTAAATGTGATGTATGACGGATTCAAAAACCCAAAATACGCACCTTGTCCGTTATTAGTAAATATGGTAAGAGCTGGAAAACTAGGTGTGAAATCTGGTGAAGGTTTTTATGATTACTCGCAGAGTAGAAAAGCCGAGCATGTTTCGAAGCAGTTTGTTAAGTAATAAAACAGTCGCAGCTTTCAGTCGCAGTCACAGTCATACTCA
Organism: Lacinutrix sp. WUR7; assembly: GCF_016864015.1. Taxonomy (NCBI): domain Bacteria; kingdom Pseudomonadati; phylum Bacteroidota; class Flavobacteriia; order Flavobacteriales; family Flavobacteriaceae; genus Lacinutrix; species Lacinutrix sp. WUR7. Next base: position 3,944,193 of record NZ_CP045067.1, read on the forward strand.
GTCCTGCTACTGCGACTGAAAACGGTGACTGAAAACTAAAATTTATGCCAAAAATAATTCCCTTTAAAGCCGTTCGTCCAACTCGTGACAAAGTAAGTCTGGTAGCATCACGCTCGTACCAAACCTACACACAAGCAGAACGTGAGGCACGATTAGATTACAATCCGTTTTCATTTTTACATATTGTAAATCCTGGCTACAAGTATGCACATGAGATTACGGGAGAAGAACGTTATACCTTAGTAAAAAATCGCTATTCCGAATTTAAAGAAGACAATATTTTTGTTCAAGACAAAAAACCATCCTTTTATATTTATAAAATTGTAGATCGGGAACATCAAGTTTTTCATGGTATTGTAGCAGCTGCAAGTGCCGAAGATTACGAAAAAGATACCATCAAAAAACACGAAGACACTTTAGAGTTTCGCGAGACTATTTTTAAAGACTATTTAAAAACCGTTGGCTTTAATGCAGAACCAGTACTACTCACCTATCCGGATAATAAAATTATTGCTTCTATTTTAAAGGAAACAGAAAAGGAACGAGCAGAATTTGAGTTCACCACAACCTATAGAGACACCCATTATCTTTGGAAAATTGAAGACCAAGCTATAGTAAAAACCATTTCCAAAGAATTTCAAAAAATGGAAACTATATATATTGCAGATGGGCATCATCGTTCCTCTTCTTCTTATTTATTAAGTAAAGATTTAAAAGAAAGTAATCCAGAACATAACGGAACAGAGCCTTATAATTTTTTTATGAGCTTTTTAATTCCGGAATCTGAATTACGTATTCATGAATTTAATAGATTAGTAAAAGATTTAAATGGTTTAACTAAAGAAACTTTTTTAATTAAACTAGATACCGCATTCCGAATTGAAAACAGAGGAATAATACCATACAAGCCAAGTAAAAAACATCATTTTAGTATGTATTTGGATGGCGAATTTTATTCGTTATATTTAAGAAAAACGAATTACAATTTTAATAATTCGTTAGATGCATTAGATTCGCAATTATTGTATAAAACCGTTTTACAGCCCATTTTAGGTATCGACGATTTAAGAAATGATAGTCGTATCAAGTATCTAAACGGAAAAACAGATATCATCAATTTAAAAAGCAGCATTGACAATGGTGAATTTGCCGTTGGCTTTGGTATGATTCCTGTTACTATAAAGGAGATGAAACAAATTGCTGACGATGGTTTAAAAATGCCTCCAAAAAGCACATACATAGAACCGAAGCTGAGAAGCGGCGTTACTATTTATGAGTTTTAAGTTTTATAGCAAAAGATAAAAAGAAGAAGGCATTAGTTGTCATTCCGAGCGCAGTCGAGGAATCTCATGAATTAATAAAATAAGTAATAACATTAATAAGATTCCTGTCAACGCAGGAAATAAGTATGAGCATCACAAAAAATTTACAAGACATACAATCACAAGTCCCTGAAAACGTAACCCTTGTTGCGGTTTCTAAAACCAAACCTGTAAGCGACATCATGCAAGCCTATGAAGCCGGTCAACGCATTTTTGGAGAAAACAAGATTCAGGATATGGTAGATAAATATGAGGAAATGCCAAAAGACATTGCTTGGCACATGATTGGTCATGTACAACGCAATAAGGTCAAATACATGGCACATTTTGTAAGTTTAATTCATGGTGTAGAAAATTTTAAAACGCTAAAAGAAATAAACAAACAAGCAGCAAAACACGATAGAAACATTGACTGTTTATTACAAATAAAAATAGCTTCCGAAGATTCTAAATTTGGAATGACTGCAGACGAAGCTTCCGAAATACTACAATCTTCAGAATTTTCAGAATTAAAAAACATTACTGTTATTGGTGTTATGGGAATGGCTACATTTACCGAAGACCAAGAACAAATCCGAAGCGAATTTCAGCTATTAAAATCCATATTCGAAGACTTAAAAAAAGTAAACCATAAATTTACTACTATTTCTATGGGTATGAGTGGCGATTTTAAACTAGCAATAAATTGTGGAAGCACGATGGTTCGTGTTGGAAGTAGTATCTTTGGAGACAGAAATTATAATAATTAGTTTTTCGTTTTTAACACATCAAATAAATGAAAAACAAATAAACAAATACACTTATTTACACAATAGTAGACATAGAAACCACTGGTGGAAAGTATAATGAAGAAGGTATTACAGAAATAGCCATTTACAAATATGATGGTCATGAAGTGGTAGATCAATTTATAAGTTTAGTAAATCCAGAGCGCGAAATACAACCATTTGTAGTCAACCTAACAGGAATTAACAGCAATATGTTACGCAATGCCCCTAAGTTTTACGAGGTAGCAAAACGTATTGTAGAAATTACCGAAGGCACTATTCTTGTTGCGCATAACGCTAAGTTTGATTACCGAATTTTACGTACAGAATTTAGACGTTTAGGTTTCGAATTTAAACGAAAAACACTTTGTACGGTAGAACTTTCTAAAGATCTTATTCCAGATCAACCTTCTTACAGCTTAGGAAAACTAACAAGAGCATTAGGAATTCCTATTGCCGACAGACATAGAGCTTCAGGAGATGCTTTTGCCACCGTGAAGCTATTTAAAATGTTATTAGATAAAGATTTGAAAAAAAACATTATTCAAGAATCTATTCGACAAGAGCCTAAAAACCAAGTAGAATCTAGACTTTTAAATATTATTGAAATTTTACCATCTACAACTGGCGTTTATTTTATGCATAAAGAAGATGGCGAAATTATTTACATTGGTAAAAGTAAGAATATTAGAAAACGGGTTAACCAGCATTTTACGGGTACTTCCCATAAAGCTAAAAAAATACAACTACAAGTTGCAACAGTAACTTATGAGGCTTGTGGTAGCGAGTTGGTTGCTTTATTAAAAGAAAGCGAAGCCATAAAACAAAACAAACCCATTTATAACAGAGCCTTAAGAAAAACGGTTTTCACACATGCACTTTACAGTTTTGAAGATGAAAAGGGTTATATCAACCTAAAGATTGATAAAGTGGATGGTAGAAAAAAACCAATAACCACTTTTAACAATAGACAAAGTGCAAAAAGCTTTATGTTTAGTCGCGTGGAAGAATACAATCTTTGTCAGAAACTTACCGGTTTATACGAAACAAAAACAAACTGTTTTAATTATACCGTAAAAAGCTGTGAAGGTGCTTGTGTACAAGAAGAAAACCCAGAAACCTACAATAAACGTGTACAAGAACTTATAGATAAAAATGCTTTTTCTAACGAAAACATTGTAATTATAGATAAAGGTCGTGAAGTAGATGAACGTGCTGCCATACTTATACAAAATGGTGTTTTTAAAGGTGTTGGATTTTATAGTTTAAACTATCAAATAACCAATATAGATGTTTTGCAGTCTATAATTACTCCAATGGAAAATAATAAAGACACGCAACATATTATTAAAAGCTATTTAAGACGAAATAAAAGACTGAAGGTTATAAATTTAGATTAAATGAAAAAAAGGCTATTATTCCTATTCTTACTTTTTACAACAATTATTTTTTCACAATCCCAAAAATTTCAATCAAATGATTTTGCTATAAGCAGAAGCGACCTTGAAACCAATACCTTTGAAAAAGATTCTACAGCTAATGCATTAGTTATTTACGAACTGGGAAATAGCTATGTAGACAAACATAGTTTTAAACTAAATACCGACTTTAAACAAAAATTAAAAATTTTTAACAGAAAAGGGTTTGACCATGCAAACATCTCGATTTATTTATACAATAGTGATGATAAAAAGGTTAAAATAAAAGATATAAATGCTACTACAACTAATTTAATTGACAACAAGGTTGTTAAAACACAATTAAAAGAAAGCGACATTTTTGAAGAAAAATACAATGATAATTATACCATAATAAAGTTCACCTTTCCAAATATAAAAGAAGGATCTGTTTTAACCTATTCCTACACTTTAGAATCTCCATTCATATATAAATATAAAGGCTGGAATTTTCAAAGTGAGATACCAAAATTACACAGCGAGTATCATGCAAGTATTCCTGGTAATTACGAGTACAACATAAAACTTGTAGGCGGAAAAAAACTGACGACCAATACTTCTGAAATTGTAAAATATTGTTTAAAAGCCGGAAATGGAGGAAGTGCTAATTGTTCAAATTATGTGTATATAATGAAAGATATTCCTGCTTTTGTTAATGAAAAATACATGACAACGAGGGATAATTACCTTGCTAGAATTGAATATGAATTAAAAATATATAGAGATTTTGAAGGAGGCGTAGACTATATTACTAAAAACTGGAAAACTACAGATAAAGAAATAAAATTAGACCCTAATATTGGTAAGCAACTTAATAAAAATGTTCCTTCAAATGATATTTTAGAAGCATCTATTCTTAATCAAACAGACACATTAAAAAAAGCAAAAGCCATTTTTGAAACTGTTAAAAATAAGTATATCTGGAATCAAGAGTATAATCTTTTTGGAGACACTTCCATAAAAAACTTAATAAAAGTTAAATCCGGAACTGCTCCAGAAATTAATATCTTACTGCATAATTTACTAGCTCAAAACAATATTCCTGTAAAACCCATTTTATTATCTACTAGAAAAAACGGATTACCAACAACTGTTTTTCCTGTAATCTCCGAATTCAATTATTTAATTGTACAAGTAACTATTAATAACAAAATCTATTTTTTAGATGCAACCGACAACTTTTTGCACTTTGGCCAATTACCATTTAGGTGTTTAAATCAATATGGAAGACTTTTAGATTTTAAAAATGGCAGTAAATGGATAGATATTGAAGACGCGTCTATATCAAATTCAAGATACAGAGTAAATATTAGTTTAGATGAAGCCTTAAATATTAAAGGAGAAGTTAACCATATAACCTCAGGCCATCATGCATTATCCGAAAAAAAATCTTTCTTTAAAAATGCTTCCCAACATGAAAACAAACTCATAGAAAAATATAAAAATTTTACTATTTCTGATTATCAAGCGGAAACAGAAGACAAAAACAGCTTAGAGTTTAAAGAAAATTTTAAAATTAATTATGAAGCAGAAAAAATTGGAGACAATATTTATTTAGATCCTTTTTTATTTAAATTTTTTAAAGAAAACCCTTTTAAACTTCAAGAAAGATCGTACCCCATAGATTTTGGCTATCAAGATGCTTTTGTTTATTCCTACAAAATAGCTATCGATGACGCCTTTCAAATTGTAGAGACACCTAAAGACGTTTCCCTTAAATTACCAGAAAACACAGGCCAATTAATCTTTAAAACGACGGTTAAAAATAATGAAATTATAATGTACTTTAAGCTGACCTTCAAAAAAGCCATATATATTAAAGAGTTTTACCCGTATTTAAAAGAAATAATGAGTACCGTTGTTAACGTACAAAACAACTCTTCAATTGTTTTAAAAAGAAACTAACAAATCTTTTCACTACTTTTGACACTATGACTACTTATAAAGTAAATAAATGGCGACTTAAACTTCAAGAAATTATCTACGAAGCAGATACTCCTGCTGGAAAGCTATTTGATGTAGTCTTGCTTATAACAATTATCGCTAGTATTATACTTGTTATGCTAGAAAGCGTAAGAAGTATTGATTTAAAATACCACAATCTTCTTAATATTTCAGAATGGGTTATCACTATTCTTTTTTCTTTAGAATATGTCGCGAGAATTATTACCGTAAAAAAGCCATTAAAATATATTACTAGCTTTTATGGGGTAATCGATTTACTTTCTACCATCCCAAAATATTTATCTCTAATATTTGGAGGTGTGCATGCGCTTGCGGCTTTACGTGCTTTACGTTTGCTGCGTGTTTTCAGGATTTTAAAACTCGCTCGTTATTTAGGAGCCTCTAATAATTTACTAACCGCAATAAAAGCAAGTCGTGTAAAAATTTCTGTTTTCCTATTTGCCGTAGTTATTATATCTATCATTCTAGGTACCATTATGTACATGGTAGAAGGCGAAGAAAATGGTTTTACTAATATCCCAAAAAGCGTCTATTGGTGTATTGTAACACTTACAACGGTTGGCTATGGAGATATTGCACCACAAACCCCAATAGGCCAATTTATAGCCTCTATAGTAATGATTTTAGGGTATGGAATTATAGCAGTACCAACAGGGATTGTGACTTCAGAGCTAACTAAAACGATGGGGCCAGATAAAAAGATTCACACCAACACACAAGCTTGCCCAAACTGTTCTAAAGAAGGTCATAAAGACAATGCAGAATTTTGTTATTCTTGCGGACATAAATTACATCTTTAATTTTTGGGCGTTTTCTACTACGCAAAAGCTTCGTAGCACCAGGCTTTCCTTTATACCTGCCTGCCGGCAGGTAGGTCTTTTTTGTCGAGAGCCGGATTAGAAGATGTTTTGTGCTTCCTATAAAAATATATTTTTCCCACAGTAATATTCCCATAAACAAAAAAGGATGACACTTCAATCGTTAACACTTTTGTTTATTGCTAATAACAAGTATCTTTACCCACAAATAAGTAAATTATCAAACCAACAACTTCACATAAAATATTAATCTCTATTGTAGGTCCAACTGCTATTGGTAAAACAAACCTCAGCATTAAACTCGCAAAACATTTTAATACCGAAATTATTTCGGCAGACTCCAGACAGTTTTTTAAAGAAATGCAAATTGGTACTGCAGCTCCTACTCCATTAGAATTAGCAGCAGCAAAGCATCATTTTATTCATCATAAATCTATTGAAGAACCATACAGCGTGGGTGCTTTTGAAAAAGATGTCATACAAAAACTAGAAACTTTATTTAAAGAAAAGGATGTGGTGATTATGGTTGGTGGTTCTGGTTTATACGTCGATGCCGTTACCAAAGGATTAGATCATTTTCCTGAGGTAGATAAAAGCATCCGAGAAAAACTAAATGCGGAATTAGAAAAGGAAGGCTTAGAATCACTTCAGGAGCAATTAAAGGACTTAGACCTAGAAACCTATAATACCATTGCTTTAAAGAATCCGCAACGTGTAATTCGCGCTTTAGAAGTTTGTATTGGTACCCAAAAACCATATTCCTCTTTTTTAAATAAAGACAAAAACAATAGACCTTTTAAAACCATCACTTTGGGTTTAACTGCAGATCGTGAGATTATTTATAATCGTATAAATAAACGTGTAGATATTATGCTAGAAGAAGGTTTGCTAGACGAAGTAAAAAAACTAACGCCCTATCAGAATTTAAACGCCTTAAATACGGTCGGTTATAAAGAGATTTTTAATTATTTTAATGAAACGTGGACTTTAGAATTTGCAATTAGCGAAATAAAAAAGAATTCTCGCCGATTTGCAAAACGACAACTTACCTGGTTTAAAAGAAATGAAAATACCTTGTGGTTTGACTTTGAAACGGATTTAGAAACAATAATTAAAAAAGTTTCGAATAAAATAAACGCTTAATAATTACTGGTAATTGATTATCTTAATGGAATAATAATCAATGCTATGCATCGTCCTACCACCATTCCAGAAGTTCTAAACCAATTAGATATCATCATAGAGCAATCGATAGCTAATAATGATAGAATTGGCTTATTCGCCTTTATTTACAGAAGGACTACTGCCGAAATCCTGAAAGAAATTCAACTAAAAAACTTTGAAGATAATGCTCGCTTAGAAAAACTAGACGTAGCTTTTGCAAACCTTTATTTAGATGCGTACAACAACTACATAAATAATAAACCAATACGTAAATGTTGGGAATTTGCGTTTCATACTAAATCCGAAAGTCTAACCATTTTACAGCACATTCTCTTAGGCATGAATGCACATATTAATTTAGACTTAAGTATTTCTACAAGTGCAACCATGGCTGGAGAAGATTTAGTGGATATTGAAAACGATTTTAATACAATAAATGACATTCTTTTTAGTATTGTTAATGAAATGCAAGACCGATTAAGCAAAGTGTCTCGCCTTATGTTTTTGTTAGATATACTAGGCAAAAATACAGATGAGAAAATTATAGATTTTAGTATGCGAAAAGCCAGACAACAAGCATGGAACAGTACCAATTTGTTATGGTCTATAGGGAATAATGCAAATACAGAAGCCATAGATAAAATAGATGTACTGGTTTTAAAATTATCAGAAATTATAAAATCACCAAAATCTAAAATGCTACAATTTGCATTAAAAGTAATCGCTAAATTTGAAGAAAAGGACGTTGACATTATTATTTCAAAACTGAAGAGCAATTCGTTTTAAAACAATTTTATAGCTTTATAATAAAGTAGGAAGCAAAAAAAAATCCAACGCAAACGCTGGATTTTTTTTATTCTTAGTATCATATAATTTAAGCTTCGGTATTCACTACCAATCTAAAGCCTTCTCCATGAATATTTAGTATTTCTACTTTAGGGTCTAGTTTTAAATATTTACGCAGCTTTGCTATGTATACATCCATACTTCTTGATGTAAAGTAATTATCGTCTCTCCATATTTTGGTTAACGCTAATTCTCTAGGCATTAAATCATTTTCATGTAATGCTAACATACGTAAAAGCTCGTTTTCTTTTGGAGAAAGTTTTACTTGATCCCCTCCATTATAAGTTAAAAAACGAAGTTTAGAGTTTAAATCAAACCCTCCAATTTTAAACTCAAATTGTTTGCTATCTGTAATAGTATCTGAACCTTTACGTTGAATTATTGCTTTAATTTTCATTAAAAGCACTTCACTATCAAAAGGTTTATTTAAATAATCGTCTGCACCAACTTTATACCCTTTAAGCACATCTTCTTTCATTGCTTTTGCAGTTAAAAAAATGATAGGCACTTCTTTATTTTTTTCTCGTATTTCTTTTGCTAGCGTAAAACCATCTTTATAAGGCATCATTACATCTAAAATACATAAATCGAAATCATCTTTTTTAAATTTTTCAAAGCCTTCCATACCATTTTTGGCATGTGTAACTTCGTAATCATTCATCATTAAATAATCTTTTAAAACAATTCCGAAATTTGGATCGTCTTCTACTAGTAATATCCTTTTTTGTTGTTCATTCATAGCTTTATGATATTAATGGAAGCCTTATGGTAAAAGTACTTCCTTTGTCTTTTTCACTTTCTACAGATACATGACCTTCATGATCTTCAATCATTCTTTTTACATAAGCAAGACCTAATCCATGACCTTTTACATTATGTATATTTCCTGTGTGTTCTCTATAAAATTTTTCAAAAACACGTTTTTGAGCTACTTTGCTCATACCACTTCCGTGGTCTTTAATTTTTAACAGAATATTTTCTCCTACATTTTCTGTAGAAACTTCTATTTCTGGTGCTTCTGGAGAATACTTGATGGCGTTATCCAGAATATTTACAATTACATTAGTAAAGTGTGTATCGTTTGCTAAAACCGTAGTTTTCTCTGCGGCTAAATTTGTTTTTAAGAAACCGTTCTTGTCTTCTATAATTAACGCTACATGTGTAATTGCATCTTCTATTAAGTCGTGCAAGTCTACACTTTCCTTACTAATATTTAATTCATTTTTTTCAAGTTTAGATATTCTTAGCACATTTTCTACTTGCGCATGCATCCGTTTATTTTCTTCTTTTATCATGCCAAGATAACGCAGTACTTTTTCCTTATCGTCTATAATTTTCGGATTTCGTATTGCGTCTAAAGCCAAGTTAATAGTAGCTATTGGTGTTTTAAACTCATGCGTCATATTATTAATAAAATCTGTTTTAATTTCAGAAATTTTACGTTGCTTAAAAAGTTGTAATAATGCACTTGCGTAAGCAATAATAATTATGGATGTAAATATTACAGACAATAACATCATGGTAATCACCGAAGACCAAATAAATTTATTATGCTCCGGAAAATTAACTAGTAATCTATAATTGTTTTCGTTTAATTCGTTTTCAAAAATTGGCACACTAAAGGTCGAAGCATTTTGTAATTCAAAAGCATCACTATGCACTTTTGTTGCAAGATCATTATCATAAATAGCATATTGAAAATCAATATTAATATTATCTTCATTAAGCTGCTTTTTTAATAATCTATTAAGTTCTTTTTTTAATACTCTTTGATGAATAGGCACTCTACTTGCATATATTCTAGATGCTTTTTCAAAATTTATTTTTTCTGCTTCGGTAAGTCTTCCAGAATTGGAAATACTCAATATTGGATTTCTTTTTAAATCGATATCCGTTCCGCTAGCATTAGAATAAATCTTGGTTTCCGAGTTGCTTATTATTTTTTGAATATTAATACTATCTCTATCTAAACCTATGTCAAAGAACGCGGAAGACAATGCGTAATTCTCTTCAAAAATCCCACTTTTATACACTATTGTTTCGTTAGTGTTTTGATTTTGCTGAACAATAAATAAGTTTCTAATTGCTACTGTATCTGCTTGCTTTTTTTCTTCCGCAAGCTTTTGATACGAGGTGTAATACTTATCTATTTCATTATTCTCTATCGTAGCTGTAGTATAACTTAATGCTTTTTTTACATTAAATGTAAACTGCTCCTTCTTATTATCTATTGAGTTTTTTATATAATACGCCTGTACAGAAATAATTCCTATCAGCGATAAGCTCATTAAGATAATTAGTAAGATGAATAGTTTTTTGCTCATCTGGTCAAAATTAACATTTTAACATTTAGGTGTTATCGCTTTTAACCTTACATTAACAGAAATGTTAAAATTATAGACTTATAATAGATTTAAGTAGTTGATTATGGGTTTTTTGCACCTGAATAATAGTATTTTCTAAAATATCATTCTGAATAACAAATTGAGACAATGCTATTCTTTCTTCGTCTTGCCATTGATTTTTCAAAATAGCTTCAATTTTAGAAACTGTGGTTTCGTCTCTTTTTAACAAACGTGCTATTCGCGTTTCTATTGTTGCAGTAACCGTTATGATGTAATCACATTGTTTGTAGCTTCCGTTTTCAAATAAAATAGCTACTTCTTTAATGACGTATGGTGCGTCTTGTTTTTTTAACCATCTTTTAAAATGACTGGCAACTTTAGGGTGCACAATGTCATTCATTTTTTGTAAAATACTTTTGTCATTAAAAATAATCTTAGCTAAATAAGGTCTGTTTAGCTTGTCGTTTTTATACGCATCATCTCCAAAAAGAGCAATTAACTTTCGTCTAATAACTTTAGACCTATTCATGAGTTTCTTGGCTTCATCATCTGCAATATAGATAGGCACGCCTAGTTTTTCAAATTCTTTTGCTACTGTGGTTTTACCACTACCAATTCCACCTGTAAGTCCAACTATTTTCATGTACTATACTATTAATTATGATTACTAACCTTCTATAACGGAAAGTTTATTCTGCAATAATAAATTCTATATAATCTTGCTTAATTTTATAATGCTTCACAGATTCTGGTTTTTTATCGAGCTCTGGGATTAAATAAGATTGTCCTTTTACTAATTTGCTATAGTCACAAATTACCCTAAAATCTTTGGCTTCTATAGTATTAAAATTAGCCAAACTTGTGTAATAAGAAACGTTTACTTTTTTAGGGAAGTGCTTTAACTTTACATCTATGGGCACATTAATTATTTGTACCGTAATTGGCAATGTACCTTCCGTATATTTTTCCACTTTAGCTTTAAGAGCAACTTTATTTACAGAAAACTTTAAATCATTATCTAAACCTTGAAAATTTAAATTTGTGAATTTTGAAATGTTCTGTTTTACATTCGTTAAAACAACAGTGTCTGTTTCTATTTTATCTATTTTATCTAGGATGGCCTTTGCTCCTATAATTTTAATTGAATCAGGCTCTAAAACAATAGTATTGGTAAGGTTGTAACCAGGACTATAACTTATTTTTGAGAGTAATTTAACAGGAACCGTTTTAACGGCATTGACATCATAAGTAAACCATAAACTATCTGGAACGATATTAACAAGCTCTATATTTTTATTAAATTGTTTATGCAATGCAGAAAACCCTTTGTTTTTACTCCAGATATAAGCAGAATCTGTTTTATCGATATGTTTCGAAAAATCGATGCTAATTTTAGGTTTAGAAAAATGGTATTGTAACAAATCGAAACCATAGGTTTTTAAAGTAATTTCTAACACTTGACTGCTATCATTAATAATGACTTCCTCTTCTGGAATATTGATTTTATCAATAGTAAAAACAAAGGTATTTGTGTAACTCTTAGATAATTTTGTAAGTAATAAAATTCCAAAAGCTAATGCTAAAAACAATAAAAAGATATTGATCTTCTTAGTCTTTATAAAGGATAGAATTTCCGATTTAATTTTTTTTATCATTATTTCTTAAAAAATAATTCAGGGAATTGTTCTTCTGGTTTATTGTTTAACAAACCAACAAGTATCGTCGATTTAATAAATCCATAACCATAACCAAAAAACTGAATACAAATTGCTAGCATAGCCTGTATTGCTATTATAATATTTTTTGTTTTTAATATAGCTAAAACAAATGCCAAACCAAAGTATAAAATATAAACAATTAGTAATGCTCTAAAATGGAAAAAGCTTAAAATTACGGCTAGAATGAAACCTAAACTAAAAAGGCTAGGAAACCAATATGTGATTTTTTTTGTTTGCGGATGCCAAGTGTTAAGTATTGGTCTTACCATTCCAAATTTAAATACTTGTTTGTAAAATTTAGACCAAGAAATCCTTCTTTTATGGTACACATAAGCTTCTGGAATTAATTTGGTTGTATAACCAAGTTTCCATAAACGAATAGACAAATCTGGATCTTCTCCCGGATGGATAGAGCCAAATCCCTTTGTTTTTAAAAAGGCTTCTTTAGAAATCCCCATGTTAAAACTTCTAGGTTGAAATTTATCTACACTATTTTTATTTCCTCTAATTCCACCTGTAGTTATAAACGAAGTCATTGCAAAATTAATGGCTTTTTGCAGGTTTGAAAAAGAAGCATCTGCGGCATCTGGACCGCCAAAACAAGCTACATATTCCTTTTCTAAACTAGAAACAACAGCATTTAAATAGTTTGCTGGTAAAATACAATCACTATCTAGTATGATAAAATAGTTTCCTGTCGCTTTTTGCATACCGAAATTTCTAGAGTCACCAGGACCTGAATTTGGTTTGTAATAATATGCAATATCTAATTGGTCTTCATATTTACTTACCACCTCTTTAGAAGGTATTGTAGAACCATCTTCTACAATAACTACTTGATACTTAACTTTGGTTTTTAATAATGTAAAGCTATGCAACAGCTCCTCAATTTCTTGAGGTCTATTGTAAACCGGAATAATAAAAGAAAACTCTAATTGCATGGCAACAAAGGTAAGCAAACCAATAAATATTCATCACTCAAAAAATAGTATCTTTAAATTTTAAATTTAGTCACTATGAATTCTAAGAATATTTTTATTCACATTCCTAAAACTGGAGGCACAACTATAAATTGTGTAATGAATAAAACCCAATGGCAAACGAAACCAGATTTTAATTATCGCCATATTTTATACGAAACAAAACGATCTAATTCAAAAGATATTTTTAATCCTTTAAATTATGATAAGTATGAAGCTTATAATATTTTCATGCTCTTAAGAAACCCTATAGATCGTTTAATTTCTGAATATTATTTTATTAAAGACCGTTCCGAATTTATGTCTTTAATAAAACCTGTTCCAAAAAACTTAAGCGATTACATTAAAAACAAACAGACTCAAAATTATATGGTTGGCTTTTTACTAGGAAAGCGTATGTATGACGAAGATTTGGTGAATGAAGATGATTTTGAATTGGTTATTAATACTATAAACAACTTAGATATTCATGTTGGTGTTTTTGAAGCGTACGCAAAATCCTTATCTTATTTTAGCTCCATTACCGGGATTAAATTACCTAAGCATATAGATGTAAAACGCATTACACTTAATAGGCCAAAACTGGAAAACATTTCGGAAGAAACCAAAGAATTAATCAAAAAAAATAATGCCTTAGATTTTAAACTCTATGCATATTGTTTAAAGAGATTTGAAGAGAACACAAAAGATTTTAACGCGAAAGCAATTCAATTTAAAGGAGATAAATACAACTATGTTTTAAAATATACGGAACGATTTAATTTATTAGAAACTGGACTAAAGGAAAAAAATTTTATACATACCCATCAACAGTTTTTTAACGATTTAAATCTTTATCTGCATAAACATCTTAAAATAAAAGATGGTAAAACCTATGTAAATCTATGGAACGACTATTTTATTGCTTCCATGAATGCATCTTATACTAATACTCCATTAGCAAAAAAATTAAATACATTAGATAAAGAAATGGACCCCTTAAAAAAGACGGAACAAATTTGCAATGCATTGAATCATGTTTTTAAAGGAAACCCTTCTAATTTATATAAACAACAGCTCGTCTTTAAAAAAGATAGTGTTATAATAAAAACACCCGCAAACAACGGTTTTATTTCTAAATTAAAATCGAAGTTATTTAGTTAAAAAAAGAATTAATGATGTCACTTAAATAAAAAAATCCCGTTGCTATGCAACGGGATTTTTAATATTTAATAATTTACTACTGGTTATTAATTCTTCATAATTCTTACCGTTTCTGTAGCACTTCCTATAGTTACTTTAACAAAGTAAGCTCCAGATTGTAAAGCAGACATATTAACTTCTGTATTCACCGCATTAGGAGCAGTACGTAGTACTTCTTGACCTAACATATTATAAACAGATACGTTTTCAATATCTTTTTGCGCTTTTAAAGCTAAGGTATTATTCACTGGGTTTGGATAGTAAGAAAAACTAATACGTGTTACTTCTTCAATACCTAAAGTTTGTAATGTAGGCACTAAACACCATTGTAATAAAGTACCATCATCTCCACTAGCATCATCAACAACGGTTAATGTCCAGTCTCCGTCAAAAGTTTCTGTATCAAAATCAGATAATAATGTCCCGGATGCATTTGTAACAGTGAAAACACCAATTGTTGGTTCAGAACCACAATCAATAGCCACACCTTCGTCATCAAACTCAATATCCATATTTTCATTAGAAGTACATTGATCAAACATAAGATCTACAACAGTACCTGTTGGACTTGTTAAGCTAATATCTAAATCAGCTAAAAAAGTATGATCAATAGCAATAATAACGTTTAAATCTAAAATTTCTTGAGTAGATGTTCCAGTGACAGTAATGATATCATTAACAGGAGAACCTGTAGTAATAAAACTTCCTGGCGTACTAGAATAAGCACCGCAAGAAGTTTCAGAAGGACCACAAATTCCACCCATAGCTTCTAAATCAAAATTACATGCCGCATCCGAATGAACAAGAGATATTGTAACCGAATCTCCTGATAAATATGGCCCAAAAGTATAAATCCCTGTAGTTGTTATGGTTTGAGGTGTTGTACCATCTGTAATACTAGTAGCATCACCAATAAGAGTAACATCTACATCAATAGAGAATTGATTACTAGCACAATCTTTAACAACCATTCCTCCATCTGTTAAAGCAAGCGTACATGTAGGACATGCTGCCGTAATTGTTCCTGTAAGAATATCATTTAATGGATCACCTGTTCCAACTACTATTCCTAGAGGATTTAAAATCCGATAAGACATATCACCAGGAAAAGTACCGTCCATAGAATGCATAACTGTTACGTCGTCTCCATCATTTACAGCAAAGGTTAATGTCCCTTGATATCCAGAATTCAATGTAGCTTCATCTAAAACTACAGCTCCATTTACTAGAACATCTACAGTTCCACCAGTCCAGCCGTCTCCCCAGGAATCGTTCATTTCTAAAGTGTAATCACATTGTGCATTAGCTTGAAAAGAAAATGCAAATGCGATAAAGGCAATACATAATAAAGTAATTTTTTTCATATTAAATTGGTTTTTGTTAGTGAATCATTAGTGATTTATGTAAAACTACTGATAATAATTGAACGTTTTAAGTAAAACACTAATTAATCGATAAAAATTAAAAAATTATGATTAACTACAAATTAACAAAAAAACAAAAGCCACCTAAAAGGTGGCTTTTTAATATAAAAATAAGGTTTAAATTAATTCTTAATAATCCTTACTGTTTCTGTAGCATTACCTATGGTTACTTTAACAAAGTAAGCTCCAGCTTGTAAAGCAGACATATTAACTTCTGTATTAACCGCATTAGGAGCAGTACGTAGTACTTCTTGACCTAACATATTATAAACAGTAATGTTATCTATATCTTTTTGCGCTTTTAGTACTAAAACATTAGAAACTGGATTTGGATAATAAGTAAAAGCTAAATCGTTATCAAAATCTTGTGTAGATAAGGTATTCGTTACTGAAATTGTACCAGCACCTGTTGCTCGTGCAACACCATCATCCGTTATTGCAACAAGATACGTTGCACTAGGAACTAATTCAGGATTGTCACTAGAACAACCGCCATCAATAGCCGTTGCACAATCACTATATAAAGCATACATAGTCGCTGGACCTGTAATAACAAGAGTAGAAATACCAGTTGCAGGTGTTGTAAATGTATACCAAATATCATTAACGGTAGCACCAGTAAAACAAGCTGTGTCCACAACTCCTGAATCTGTAGCTGCCGTATTATCATAAGCTACTGCTGCACCTCCTACAATTACTTCAATAGCACCCGAACATTCATCATTTATTAACAGTTCTTTTACTTGAATTTGAAATGCACCTACTGCGTTACCATAACCATCCACTTGAATGTAATAAGTACTACCACCTGTTAATGGGGATGCAGCTGTATTTATAACAGACATATAACCAAATCCAGTTTCTCCATCATCGTCACTACATTCTAATTCTGTACCAGTAGAATAATCTGTGCAATCTGTGAAAGCATATAATGCCAATTGAGAATCTGTCATTTCTGTTTCAAAATCCGTAGTTATTTCAACTAAACCAGATGCAGGAGCTACAAATGAGTACCAAACAGTATTACCGGTTGTTGTAGATCCCCAACAGGAACCAGCAACTTCGGTCGCGTCAAAAGTAGATAATGCATTCGTACCTGCAAGCGGAGCTGCATCCACAGTTAACCCTTCAGCATTACAAACATTATCATTTGCTGGTGGTGGTGGTGCAGACTCAGAAGTAAAAGTCCAAGTTGCACAACCGGTACTAGCACCAAAACAATTTATTGGAATAACCGACCAAGAATACGTTGTATCATAATCTAAACCTGTAATATTTATATTTGGAGTAGACACATTTGCTATGGTATTTCCCTCAAATACAAAATCATAATTTAGTGCTCCCGGAATAGCATCCCATGAAAAAGCCACTACTCGGCTAAGGCCATCAGTTGATTCTGTGGTTACCACATCTGTTGCAGTGTCTACAGGCGCTATAGGAATAGTACACGCTGGAACTGCTATTTCTGTACATTGATACACTTCCACATTGTCAAAAGCCCAACCCCATGCATAGTTACCTACCCATCTAAATCGCACCTTTGCATTGGAAACACCTGCTAATTCCGCAGAAACATCAATATTTTGTAATCCGTAAACGGTACTTGCTCCATAAGAAGCCACCTCTACCCAAGCAGAACCATTATATACTTCTACAAAACCAGCACCTCCATAACCAGAAGTAAAAAAGTGGTTGTAATTTAAGGTAACATTAGTTAAACCAGAGCAATCAAAAGCTGGACTTTCTAAAGCCGCATTTTCTGCAATGATACCTGCATAAGCAAAACTATCGAAAACACCGTAATTACCACTCATTCCCCCATATTCATAATAAATAGTATTGCCATCTGCATAGCCTATAGCTTCTCCTCCTGTAGCAAAAGCCCAAACTTCTCCTCCTCCTTCAATGTCGTTGTTTGTCCAGCCAGCTGGAAGTGATAATGCCGCATTAAAATCTTCGGTAAAAACCGTTTGCGCATTTAAGTTAAACATGGCAAACAATACCATTAATAAAGTAATTTTTCTCATATTAAATTGTATTTGTTAATTAATTATTAGCGTAAGCCCTAAAATTATTGATAATAATTGAATGGCTAGCTCTAAAGATTGACTAATCGATAAAAGTAAAATTATCACGATTAATTACATAAAAAAGCCACCTAAAAGGTGGCTTTTTATTACTATATAAAGATCTAAAAATTAGTTCTTAATTACTCTTACTGTTTCTGTAGTATTACCTATTGTTACTTTAACAAAGTAAGCTCCAGCTTGTAAGGAAGACATATTCACTTCTGTATTCACAGCATTAGGAGCAGTACGAAGTACTTCTTGACCTAACATGTTATAAACAGCTATGTTATTTATATCTTTTTGAGCTTTTAAAACTAAAGCACTAGATACAGGGTTTGGATAGTAAGTGAATGCTAATTCGTTATCAAAGCTTTGCGTAGATAATGTAGAACAAGTTACTGTAGCTTCCCATCCTTCTCTTGTTACACTACTATCAGAAGTAAACACAAAGGTTAAAGTTCCTGATGCATGTGTAGATGTTATAGACATACCTTGTAAATCTCCTGTTCCTTGGTCTATAATATCATCTCTATCCCAACACCAAATTGTTCCACCTCCTGGAGGATCAATAGTAGCAGCTGTATCATCTGGTCCATTATAAACTGTTAAGCCGTCCCAACAACCTGTTGTTCCATTATTTTCTGAGCTAAAAGCAGTAAAAGTAACCGTAACAGCATCACCTACAACGTCTGGTGCAATTACATATGTAACATTTTCACCACTTGGATAATCACTACTGGCTCCTCCTGCATCTAAGAAAACACCACTAGTACAACTTGGTATTACAGCAACGTAAGGTGTTGCAAATGTATATGGTCCTGACCAAGCACTAGTGTCTCCACCACCGCAATCTGATTGCACATAAAACGCATAAGAATTATCTCCTACTAAACCAGTAGCAGCATAAGGATTTGTAACCCCCGAAGCTGTTGCATTTCCTGTAACAGTTCCTCCACCAGCAACATCAACTAATTCTATATTCCACATTGTTGCAGTTCCATTTTCTGTCCAACCTAAGTCAGCAGAAGTTTCTGTAATTGCAGTTGCAGAACCAGCAGATGGTGCAGGACATACTTCTGTAGTTGAGAATGCATATGGTCCCGACCATGAACTAGTGTCTCCACCACCACAATCTGCTTGTACATAATATTCGTAATCCGTTTCTGCAGTTAATCCTGTTAATGCTTGTGGGTTTGTCATGGTACCAGTAATCATAGTTCCTGTTCCCATTGTTAATGGAGCAGTTCCCCATTCCACATTCCAAGTTGTTGCAGTTCCACCTTCTGTCCAACCTAAATCAGCAGAAGAATCTGTAATTGCAGTTGCAGAACCAGCAGTTGGTTCTGGACATGTAGGTGTTGGCTTAATACAAAACTCTAATGCACCTTCATCATTACTACCATAATCCCAATATCTTAAATATACTGTATCTCCAGGAGTTAAGCCTTCAAATATTTTTTCGTCTAAAGAGCTATTACAAACGACAGGATCTAAAGCTGTTAAAGCACCACAAGTTCCTGTGTACACTTCTACAATAGAACTATATCCAGGCCCCACAATACTATCATAAATAAACCCTCCTGAAGCAGGAACAGTTAAAGTAAACCAAATATCACTAGGATTTGGATCTGATGTAGCATTTGTACAAGTACTACTAGGAGCTACTTCTCCTGCAGAATTAGTTGCTCCAAGATTACTACCAGTATACGTTAAAGTACATGTTACTTCGTCTGCATTCATTACTGAATCTAAATCTATAGCGTTTGCACACTCATCATTTGTTGCTGGGCAAGCATCTTGAACTAAACCATTAAATGATGAAGAACACACTGGGTCTTGATCATTAGCAACCGTTATAGCTACAACTGTTCCGTTTGTATAAGGTCCAAAAGTTAACATTCCTGCCGCGTTTAAAGTTTGCGAAGCACTTGCTTGGTCATCTGAAGCTGTCATTGACGTCGCTGAACCTAAATCTGTAATATCTACTTCAATCTTAAATCCTCCAGAAGCTGCACAATCGTCAACCACTGTTGCTGTTACTGTTGCAGGAGCACAAGATAGACACTCTACATTAAAATCTATTGAAGTTTGCTCTGCACTACCACAAGAGTTTGATGAATCTCCTGCTATTCTTACAAATAGTGAAGTACCTGTAGAATTAAATGTTAATCCTGTTAAATCTCCAGCAGTACCATAACCGTTATATAATTCTGGTGCCGTAGCATCTACTCCGTCATATACAATAAATTCATCATACGTATTTTCAACTGTTCCAGAATTAACTGTGATTTTTAATCCACTAGTACCATCTGAACTTGCAAACAACCAGTCTAAATTACTATTGTTTTCATAACAACCAGTAGCATTTGTTGGTGTCCCACAAATAACTTGTGTTGGACAATCATCATAACTAAAATCTCCAAGAGAGAAATCACAAGCAGCATCTGTATGCTCCAAAGTTAAAGTTACTGTAACTCCAGTTGCGTAAGGTCCTGCAGTAACAATTCCTGAAACAACAGGAAAAGTTCCACCTAAACCATCGGTAACATTAGCACCATCTCCTACTGTTGCCACGTCTACATCTACACTAAATTGTGCATTAGAACAATCTGGCATCACCGTAGCACTATTCACTACTGCTGTAGTACACGTTGGAGCTGCATCATTAACAAACTCATCAATATGCAAATAGAACTTATCAGTATCTGTAGCTCTAATTGCGACATAAACAGTCATACCATCATAGGATGATAAATCATATGTATATTGTGCATAATTTGGCACGTTAATAGTTGCCGTTTCACTACCCAAAAGGGTAGTAAAATCAGCTGGAGCAAAACCTGTAGTGGATAATCTAACTTCAAATGTTTCTGTCCAATTATTTGAGATTGCGGCCCAAAAAGACACTCTATCCGAAGCACCTGCAGTAACTGTGAATTGTGGTGTAATTAAATAATCGTCATGAGCATTAGAATCCCAAGAAATACGAGCATGACCATCACCTAAGTAATTTTCAGCGGTCACATGAAGCCAAGTATTTCCAGCGTCTACATTCGTTACTGTCCAAGTTGCTGGAATTTCAGTATCAAAATTCTCTGTGAATTGCGCATTAGCTTGCCAAGCAAAGGCAAACATTGCGAATAGTAATAAGGTAATTTTTTTCATATTAAATTGGTTTTTGTTGATTAATTATTAGCATAAGCACTAAAACTATTGATAATAATTGAAAACTTTTACCAAAACTCTAACTAATCGATAATACTCCAATTTTCACGGTGAAATACATGCTAGACTGTGCTATATTAAAAAAAGGCTTTGTTTTCACAAAGCCTTTTTTAATTGTTTTAATACTAGTAATTTTTCTATTTCTCCTGAGCTTCTACAAAAGCTTCCATAACTTCATTACCAACACCTATATTATTGAATCCTCCATCATGAAATAAGTTTTGTAGGGTAACCATTTTAGTTAAATCGCTAAACATAGCCACGGTATAATTTGCAAAATCTAAAGCGGTTGCATTACCTAATGGAGACATTTTATCTGCATAAGCAATAAAACTATCAAATCCTTTTACTCTAGAACCTGCAATTGTTGGTGATTCTAATAAAGTATAAAGAAACAGCGAAATTACTTAACATAAATACAATTGTTACCCATAAAAAAAAGCCGCCTAAAAGGCGACTTTTTTTTTATTAATACAATAAATTATTAGTTCTTAATAACTCTTACAGTTTCTGTAGCATTACCTATTGTTACTTTAACAAAGTAAGCACCAGATTGTAAAGCAGACATGTTAACTTCTGTATTAACAGCATTAGGAGCAGTACGCAGTACTTCTTGACCTAAAATGTTGTAAACAGATATGCTATCCATATTTTTTTGTGCTTTTAATGTTAAGTAATCATTAGCTGGGTTTGGATAATAGGAAAATCCTGCAAACACATAATCTTCAACAGATAATGGCCCACAAACTACATTAGCTTCCCAGCCTGTTTCTACGACACTTGTATCTGAACTAAAAACGATAGTTAATGCTCCGCTAGTATGTGTTGATGTAAAGGAGTCTCCAACATTTAACTCACTAGCTGCTACAAATGGTACGTCTCCGTCTCCACTTTCTTCACCACACAACGTTTGTGCTAAAACTGGAGCTGTAACATCTGGACCATCATAAATAGTCATAAAATCCCAACAGCCATCTTGAGTACCATTCGTCGTTGCGGAAGCTTCTATATCTACAGACGTAAATGTTATTGTAACTACATCTCCAACATTATCTGGAAAAATAGTAGTTGTTGACGATTCGCTAACTGCATAACTAGCACTAGCTCCACCCGAATCATAAAAATTACCCCCACATGCTGGTGGTAAAAAAGCAGTATTAAAGGTAAATGGTCCTGCCCAATTACTTACATTGGTATCATCCATATCACAATCTGAACGTACATAAAACGCATAGGCAGTATCTTCTGTTAATCCAGTAAGCATATATGGGTTTGTAGTATCATTTATCATTGGAGTCCCAGTTGGCACAAATCCAGCTGTTCCCCATTCAATATCCCAAGCTGTAGCTGAACCATTTTCAGTCCATCCTAAATCAGCAGATACTGTTGTAATAGCATTAGCAGTTAAATTTGTTGGTTCCGTACAAACAATACAGGCTGTTTCTATAGAAAAATCTACTCCAGGATCTCCATTAATCCAATTTCCTACTCTTATAAAATATTCTGTGCCTGAGGCTGCAATAAAATTAACAACAACAGGGTTTTCTTCGGTTCCTGCTGAAGCAAAACAAGCGGTTGTATCCACACCAGCACAAGTACCATCTGTACTTTCAAAAACTTCAACTTGAGCTTCTTCTACTGTTGCATTTACGGTTAGTTCAATTTCCATATCATTTCCAGTAAACTGATACCATACCTCGTCTCCAATAGTTCCAATACAAGAAGCTGCAGTTCCTCCAGAAGCATTTACAGTAGTCTGCCCAGTAACGGTTTGATTACAAGCTAAAAGTATGGCGTTAGCACATAAATCATTTGCAGGCGGTGCTGTAGAGAGCGTAGAAAAATTAAAAGGTCCAACCCAGTTACTCACTCCATTAGTATCACAATCTGACTGAATATAAAAATCATAACTTGTGTTTATTGTTAATCCGGATAAATTATATGGATTAGTTGTCGTTCCAGTAATTGTTGTTCCTGCTCCAGGAGTAAAACCAGTAGTTCCCCATTCTATATTCCATGTAGTCGCTGTACCAGCTTCTG
This sequence comes from Lacinutrix sp. WUR7, assembly GCF_016864015.1. Taxonomy (NCBI): domain Bacteria; kingdom Pseudomonadati; phylum Bacteroidota; class Flavobacteriia; order Flavobacteriales; family Flavobacteriaceae; genus Lacinutrix; species Lacinutrix sp. WUR7. The sequence continues at coordinate 3,967,515 of NZ_CP045067.1, forward strand.
TCCAACTTAAATCTGCAGCAACATCTGAAATGTTCATAGCTGCTAGTGTATTAGGGTCTTCACAAGCAGGTGTTTCTTCAATTAAAATATCATCTATATTTAAAGATGCGCCATCACTACCAACATAACTAAAAAGTATTTGTATGTTATTGGCACCTGCGTACGCACTTAAATCTAATGTAATTTCGTTCCAAGTAAAATTTTCAAACACACCAAAATCTGCTTCTTCCCAAAGTAACGTTGTTGTGGTACCATCTGTTATACTAACTGCGAAATCATAATTATCAAAAGGATCTACTCCCCAATAATAACTCATGTTAAACCAAAACTTCAATCTTGGTGCTGCAGCCGCTGTAAAATCTAAAACAGGCGTTGTAAGCACTTCGTCCTGAGGTACTAAAGCAGGATCATAATCTACTTGTGCAGAAGATGCTCCCAAATGCGGATTTGCAGCTTGATACCAAGTAAAACCAGCATTCGTTGTGGTTAGCGTCCATCCGGTTGGAGGAACAGCCGTTTCAAAATCTTCTGTAAGATATTGTGCTTGTGCATGCCAACTGATAGAAAAAGCAATTAGCAAGAATAATAGTAATGTAATTTTTTTCATGATAAATTAGTTTTAGTTGATTAATTCTAAGCGTAATACCTAATTTATTGATAATAATCGAAACCTTTTACTAATACATTGATTAATCGATAATAACCATTTTTTAACGATAAAGTGTATTCGATTCATGAACTAATCCTATTATTAATGCAAAAAGGCTTTGTTTTCACAAAGCCTTTTTCATCTATATTATTGTTCGCGAACTAGTTGTCCATAAACGCTTCCATTACTTCATTACTTACACCTACGTTATTAAAACCTCCATCATGAAATAGATTTTGTAAGGTAACCATTTTAGTCAAATCACTAAACATAGCTACCGTATAGTTAGCACAATCTAAAGCCGTTGCATTACCTAAAGGAGACATTTTATCTGCATAAGCAATAAAACCATCAAATCCTTTTACTCCAGAACCAGCAGTTGTTGGTGTTGGTGATTGTGATATTGTATTTACTCTAACCGTTTTGTCTTTACCCATAAAATACCCAAAACTACGAGCAATACTTTCTAAATATGCTTTATTATCTGCCATATCATTATAATCTGGAAAAACACGTTGTGCTGCCATATATGTAAGTGCTACAATACTTCCCCAAGGGTTCATTGCATCTTTCTTATATAAGGTTTGCATTACTTTATGAAAAGACATTGCAGAAATATCTGTTCCTTTTTGAGTCCAATCGTAATTTTGATTCGTGTATGCATTTCCTTTTCTAACATTTATAGACATACCAATAGAGTGCAAAACAAAATCTATTTTTCCGTCAAGGATTTCCATAGATTTTTCAACAAGATTTTCTAAGTCTTCTATAGAAGTAGCATCTGCAGGAATTACTTGAGATCCTGTTTTTTCAGCTAAAGCATTAATAGTTCCCATTCTTAAAGCAACAGGAGCATTAGTTAAGACAAAGGTTCCTCCTTCTTCATGAACGCGTTCTGCTGTTTTCCAAGCGATTGAGTTCTCGTCTAGTGCGCCAAATATGATTCCTTTTTTTCCTTTTAATAAATTGTACATATGTAATATGTTATTTGGTATTATTAGTTTTATAAATTGTTATTCAAAGGTAGCTAAATTAATATTTATGGGCTACTTATTCAATTGGTATTAGTTATGCATACATAGTATATTACTTAATTCAACAACTCCTTTGCATGTGCCATTGCAGAGCTAGAAACTTCTATTCCACCTAGCATTTGTGCTATTTCTAAAATACGATCGTCATGATTAAGCTTCACTAAATTGGTAGTAGTTACCTCATCTACATCTTCTTTATATACTTTAAAATGCGTGTGTCCCTTTGCTGCAATTTGCGGTAAATGCGTAATAGCAAATACTTGCATGGTTTTACTCATGTCTTGCATAATGTCTGCCATTTTATTGGCGATTTCACCAGAAACTCCGGTATCAATCTCATCGAACATAATGGTTGGCAGCTGAATATAATTAGATAATATAGATTTAATGGCTAGCATAATTCTCGCTAACTCTCCTCCTGATGCTGCTTTTTTAAGTTCGTTAAATTGACCTCCTTTATTTGCGGAAAACAAAAAGGACAATTCATCTTTTCCGTTATACATATAATCCTTCACCAATGCTACTTCTATTTTGAATTGTGCATTTGGCATTCCTAAATCGTTTAAAATACGTTCTAGTTCTTTGGTAAGCTTCGGAATTGTTTTTTTTCTGTTTTGATGAATTTTTTCAGCAACAGCATCTAGTTTAATCCCTTTTTCCTGAATTTCTCTTTGTTTCAGAAGGATGCTTTCTTCTAAACTTTCGGATGCCGAAACTTTTTCGACTAATCCATTTTTAATAGTTATTAGCTCGGAAACATTTTCGGCTACATGCTTTTGCATCAAATTATGAAGCGTTTGTAACTTTGCATTAACTACTTCTAACCTTTTAGGATCTGCATCCAGGTTTTCTTGAAGTGCTTCAATTTCGGCAAAAGTATCATCTAAGTCTATAAGACTGCTATTTACTCTTGTATATAAACCCTCGTAGGTATTAGAATAATTAACGAGTTTGTGTAATGTATTTTTTAATTGGGTTAGCATGCTAAGAATCCCTAACTCTTCCTCTTGCAATAATTGATGGGAATGTGTAAGTTTTTCTTGAATCTCTTCAATATTATTCAAGGTTTCATACTCTTCTTCTAAAGTTTCAAATTCGCCATCTACTAAATTAGCTTCGGTTAATTCTTTTAATAAAAAGGTATTATAGTCTTGTTCTTTTAATGCTTCAGCTTGCTGATTAAAAAGTACTTTTAATTCTTTTTGAAGTTGTTTAAAGCCATTTAATTGGGCTTGATATTTTTCTAAACTGGCTTTATTATTTGCTAATGCATCAATTATTTGAAACTGAAAATCATCATCTACCAACTGCATAGTTTGGTTTTGTGAGTGTACATCAATTAGATGTTTCCCTAGCAATTGTAATGTGGTTAAATTAACAGGAGTATCGTTTACAAAGGCTCTAGACTTTCCTGAAGGAAGTATTTCTCTTCTAATGATAGTATGCGACTCAAAATCTAAATCTTCGGTTTTAAATAGATTTTCTAATTGGTAGTTTTCAATATTAAAAACGGCTTCTATAACACATTTTTGATCTTTATTTTTTAGGCTACTTAAGTCTGCACGTTTTCCTAAGATTAAAGACAAACCTCCTAATAGAATAGATTTTCCGGCTCCTGTTTCACCAGTAATTATAGTAAACCCTTGATTAAAATTAACCAAAAGTTCATCTATTAAAGCATAGTTTTTTATGGATAGTGAGCTTAGCATGTTTTATTGTATTCAGTAAACAGTAATCAGTATACAGTGTCAGTTTTAAATAAATAAAAATCTATTTAGAACTTAATATTTCGCCATTTACTAGAATGCATTGGCGCCACTTTATTTAATATTCCCATTAATTTACTTATATCTACATTTGGTCCTCCAGAAAAAATTTGTTCAATTTCATCTGCTTTTGCATCAAAGAAAGTACGAGATAGGTATGAATTTGGTCTTTGTCTGTGTACCGCATCCATTTGTATAATTGCATTTGCTATTTGAGTTTTAGCTTCCTTATCGCTTTCACTCATAATATCTAATCCTTTTCTATGGTAATTGTATAAAACCTCTCTAAAATCTTTGTAGGTTGGGGATAGAATATTATCTACTAAAATAAATCTACTTTGTAAACCATCCTCTAATTTCCAACCTTTAAAGTTTTCTTGTTGCGAATAGTTTACAATATTTTGTGCTTGTTTAAAATAGGTTTCTCCTCCTCTTAATTTAAAAGTATCTGCATCCAACCCTAAAATCATATGTATATGAAATGCTAATACAGAAACTAAATTAGATTCAAACTGATTGGAATTATAAATAAGATTTTGAAATTCTAAATATTTAAAAGAAAAATCTTTATCGTTGATATTATAAACAGGAGTGGTATATGTAGAACCATAAACAGGTCTTGCAGATTGTACTTGTATCGATGCGTTAAATAAATCATTACTTTGTCCTGTAACATTAATAACAATACTACATTCTATAAGTTCTTGTGGTCCAAATTTTTTCTTAGTCCACTCGGTTTGATTTACAAATTCGTTAAGTTGCTTTTCTAGTGTTTTAAATATTTGCAAGTTTTCATTACCTGTAAGCTGTGCATTTACTACTACATTACAGTTTAATTCTTGCGAAAATCCTGCAAAACTAATACACATTATAAGAACTAATAGTATGTTACGCATGTATTTGTTTTATAATTTGGTTAAAAATATCTATTGCTACTTCAGCTTTCGATTTAAGAGCGTATTCCGTAATATTCTCCTTTACATCAATAAGCGTTACTTTATTGGTTTCCTTTTTAAAACCAGCTCCTTTATCGTTTAACGAATTTAAGACAATTAAGTTTAAATTCTTCTTTTTTAGTTTTCCTTTTGCATTTTCAAGCTCATTATTAGTCTCTAATGCAAAGCCTACCAGAAATTGTTTTTCTTTTATTTGCCCTAAAGATGCTAATATGTCTTTTGTTTTTTCTAGCTCTAAGGTTAACGTAGTATCCTTCTTTTTTATTTTCTGCGTTGCAACATTTTTAGGTTTATAATCTGCAACTGCAGCAGAAAGTATGGCAATATCCATATTTTTAAAATATTGATGTGCTGCGTCATACATATCTTGAGCGCTAATTACAGGAACGACTTGTATGGAACTGTGTGCTACTTTTTGATGTGTTGGTCCCGTGATTAAGATAACCTCAGCACCTAAATTAGCAGCTGCTTTTGCCAGCTCAAACCCCATTTTACCAGAGGAGTGATTACCAATAAATCGAACCGGATCTATTGCTTCGTATGTTGGCCCTGCTGTTAACATCACTTTTTTATTCCGTAGCGGAAGAGTATTTAAAATATCATTTTCTAAAAAAGAAACAATCTCTTCTGGTTCTGCCATTCTACCTTCACCAATTAAACCACTAGCAAGTTCCCCACTTGTTGCAGGAATAATTATGTTATTATAAGATTCTAGTTTTTTAAAGGATGCTAATGAAGATGGATGCTTATACATATCTAAATCCATTGCAGGAGCAAAATAAACAGGACATTTAGCCGAAAGATAAGTCGCTAAAAGTAAATTATCGCAAACACCATTTGCCATTTTAGACATGGTATTTGCTGTAGCTGGCGCTACAATAAAGTAATCTGCCCAAAGCCCAAGTTCTACGTGGTTGTTCCAAACACCATTATCTTCTTCTTCATTTGTAAAAGAATAATGTACTGGATTTTTAGAAAGTGTTGCTAAGGTTAAAGGCGTTACAAAGTCTTTACTAGCTGGAGTCATTACAACTTTTACGTCTGCTCCAGCTTTAATAAATAACCTTACTAGTGATGCTGTTTTGTAAGCAGCAATACCAGCAGTTACGCCTAATAGTATGTTTTTGCCACTTAGTATAGACATCTTTGTTTTTTTTACTGGTTGTCTTCTTCTGTATTTCTATAGTAAATTTTATTATCTAACCATTCTTTAACTGCTAAAGCGTGTGGTTTAGGTAATCTTTCATAGAATTTAGACACTTCAATTTGCTCTTTGTTTTCAAAGATCTCTTCTAAACTATCGTTGTAAGTTGCAAACTCTTCTAATTTTTCAATTAGCTCTTTTTTAATTTCAGAATTTATTTGTTCTGCTCTTTTAGAGATAATTGAAATAGACTCATAGATGTTCCCTGTAGCAGCATCAACTTCATTTCTATTGTACGTTGTTGTACTTGTAGGTGCATCAATCTTCTTTAAATCCATAGTATATTAACTTTTAGTACTGTATTTTTTTAATTCTTCTTCTAAATTTTCTAACATATCCTTTGTCTCATCCATATGCTCTGAATTTGCATATTTATTTACAAATGAAAGGTAATATGTTTTTGCTTTTATTAGTCTATCTTCTTTTTTTCTTTCTACACTATTAATAGCTAATTGGTAAGCAGAATCTAATCTATAAAACAACGCTGTTTCACGAAGTTTAGATCCTGGAAACTCAAATATAAAATTATCGAAAGCTTTTATCGCTGCATTATAATCTCTTGTATATCCTACCGTTTTGTAATATTGATATGCAATATCGAAAGATTTCTGCTCTAGTTTACCATCTAACTCATGTACCAATTTATTTGCTTCTTCAAGAAATTCTGACTCTGGATAAGCGTTTATAAATAATTGAAACTTTTCAATCGCATCTTTAGTTGCATGTTGCTCTTTAGTGTATGCTGGAGATAGCATATAGCTACTTTTAGCGGAAAGAAATTCTGCCTCTTCTGCTTTTTCACTTTTAGGATATGCTGCAGCAAAACGGTCAAATTGATAGCCTGCTAAGTAATATTCTTTTGATTTGTAGTAAGAATCTGCATGTAAAAAGGATAACTTTTCGGCTTGAGGCTTCCCTCTGTATTGCGGCATAATCTGCTCAAACAACCTACTAGCCTTCATGTATTTCCCTTTATTATACATTTCTTCACCTACTTTAAATTTTGCAGCAATATCGTCACCATTTACAGCTTTTTGATATGGACTACAAGAACTTAATACTAAGCCTACTAATACTATGTAAATTAATCTATTCATTTGTTAATTTTACTGTTTTTTAACTATCTAATGCAATTCTATAATAGAATCAAGTGTACTAATGTTTCCTGTATTAGCTATACTTATTTCTTAATTTTAAAACAGAATGCAAAATTAGTCTTTTAATATGGATTTTAAAAATATTTTATTCTGCTAAAATAATTGATGAATTCAAGTAATTTAAAGGTTTAAGTAATATTTAACTTTTAAGCAAATACTTTAAGCGCTTCTACTATTTTTTGTTTTAGCGTATTTGTAGCTTCCACTAGTGGTAATCTCACATTAGCATTACACATATTTAATGCTTGAAAAACAGCTTTAATTCCTGCCGGATTGTTTTCAGCAAAAATTAGACCAGTCATCTCCATAAGCTTAAAATGTAGCGCATAAGCTTCTTTAGCTTTACCTTCTAGCCCTAAATTAATCATTGTTGTAAAGTCTTTAGGAAGTGCTTGTCCAAGTACAGAGATCACTCCTGCTCCACCTGCTAACACTACTCCTAATGCTAAATCATCATCACCAGAAATTACTAAAAAGTCTTCCGGTTTATTTTTAAGTAGCTGTAAATATTGGTGCACATTATTTCCGGCCTCTTTAACGGCTATAATATTTTCAAAGTCATTTGCCAAACGTAAAGTCGTTTCTGGCGTCATATCTTTAGCCGTTCTACCTGGAACATTATATAAAATTACTGGAACAGGAGACACTTCGGCTATCGCTTTAAAATGTTGATATAATCCTTCTTGCGTTGGCTTGCTATAATATGGAGATACCGATAAAATAGCATCGATATTAGAGAAGTCTGTGTTTTTAATTTCTTCCACTACTTGCGCAGTGTTATTGCCACCAATTCCTAAAACCAATGGTAATCTTTGCTTATTAGCCTTAATTATCGTTTTAGTAATTGCTGCTTTTTCTGCTGCTGTAATGGTTACACTTTCTCCTGTTGTACCACTTATTACTAGATAATCTGTTCCGTTTTCTATATTATATGCTACAATATCTTCTAAAGATTTGTGGTCTACACTTAAATCTTCATTAAAAGGTGTAATTAATGCAACTCCTGTACCTACAAATTTATTATTCATTACTTATTTTATTAAATGTATTAAGGTATTTTATTAACTCGTTTTTAAATAAATCAAACTGTTTTAAATTGGTTTTAATAATAAAATCATTCAGTCTGTTATCCGACTGTAACACGCCTATTTTAAATTTAGATTTAGATGCTGCTGTTAAAACTTTAAGCGCTAATACATCTTGTTCATAATAGCTAATTAAAGCATCAAATGGTGTATCTAAAAATTCTTGGAGTTCTTTGTTTTTTATTTTTCCGTTCCAACTAAAATCTTTTGGATTAAAACAAACATCCCAAGCGCTTATGTCTTCTTTTTTATTAGAAGTAAACGCTATAATTTTAAGCTTATTTTGTTTGACATGCATTACTTCTGCAAGCTTCCTAAAAGACTCAAAATCATCCGTTTCATCTATGTTTATTATCACACCTAGACTAGCTATTTTATCTTCGTCTAAAAAAACATGTCTAGAATTTAATAATTTACTAAGATGTTTTTTAGTAGAATTTTGTTTAAAACCCTTTAAAATCATTTATATTTATACTTTCTTACAAAGGTAACAAAAGTAGTTAGTTTTGTTTATTAAATCCTAGTCCTTTACACATGAAATTTAAACATCTTTTTTTAATTGTTTTTGCGCTCTTCATTTATAGTTGCAAACAAGAAAATCTATCCCTTATTAAAATTGAAGGAAAACAAATAAATATTAATGATAGCCTAGAAATTAATCAAGAAATTGAGGACTTTGTAAAACCATATAGAGATCATGTTAATAAGAATTTAGATAGTATCATTTCTTATGCTGTAGACACGTACTCTAAAAGTGATGGAGAATTTAATACCGCAATTGGAAATCTATTTGCAGATGCCGTTCTTGAAGAATCTAGTCCGATTTTAAAAAAACGAACTGGGCATAACGTAGACATGGTTTTACTAAATCACGGAGGTATTCGCGCTATTATATCTAAAGGAGACATAACCACCAGAACAGCTTATGAGATTATGCCTTTTGAAAACAGCTTAGTAGTTGCAGAAATGAAAGGAAAAACAATACAAGACAGTTTAATAAATTATTTAAGCAAAGCAAAACGCGCACATCCTATTGCTGGTTTAAAATTGACGCTTGATAAAGATTTTAACGCTATTAAAGCTAGTATTAACAACCAGCCAATTGAAGCAGATAAAACCTATTACGTTGCAACGAATGACTATTTGTACCATGGAGGCGATAGAATGACCTTTTTTCAAACAAATGATAGCTTGCATGTTTTAAATTATAAAGTAAGAAATGCACTATTAGACTATTTTCTTAAAAAAGACACCATTAACCCTGTTATGGATGACAGATTTATTCAATTAAAATAAACCAGATGAAAAGAAGAGATTTTATACAACAAACATCTGCTACAGCTGCATTAATTACATTAGGAGGTTTAGGACTACAATCGTTTACCTCTGGAAGCAAAACAACCAAAATCACGATACTTCATACCAATGACGTACATAGTCATATTGATGCTTTTGGACCTGAAGACGGTAGAAATCCGAACCAAGGTGGAGTTGCAAGAAGAGCTAGTTTAATTCAAAATCTTAGAAACGAAAATCCAAATACGTTACTATTAGACGCTGGAGATATTTTTCAAGGAACACCATATTTTAACTATTATGGTGGCGAGTTAGAGTTTAAACTAATGAGCATGCTTAAATACGATGCAGCAACCATTGGTAATCACGATTTTGATAATGGAGTAAATGGTTTATTAGCACAATTGCCGCATGCTAAATTTGATTTTCTGTCGGCTAATTATGACTTTTCTAATACCGTTCTGGACGCTTATATAAAACCGTATAAAGTATTTAAAAAAGGTGGAATTAAAATTGGTGTTTTTGGCTTAGGTGTTGAACTAAATGGTTTAGTAGATAAGAATCTATATAAAGAAACCAAATATCTCGATCCAACTGAAATCGCTCAAGATATGAGTCGCATTTTAAAAGAAAATGAAAAATGTGATTTAGTAATTTGCTTATCGCATTTAGGATATCATTACAAAAATTTTACAGAAAAAATTAGTGATTTAAACCTTGCAAAGGCTACAAAAGATATCGATTTAATTATTGGCGGACATACACATACTTTTTTACCGAAGCCTACCATTGCAAAAAATAGCATAGGGAAAAATGTTTTAGTAAATCAAGTTGGTTGTTACGGAATTAACCTAGGAAAAATAGACTTCTATTTTGATGCAGATAAAAACAAAGCCGCAAAAGGAACTTCTATTTTAGTGTAAATTTTTTAACTTTTTTGGAAGAAAAAAGGCAGCTTTTACATTAAGCTCCTTTTTCGCTTTATTCCGCTCCAATACATAACTAAACAGGAAGAATAAACCTAATAAGTGTAAAACTCTATCCAACATTACAAAGCTCGAATTATACAAATAATACGTACTTATGTAATTTAACACATCAGAAAACACAAAACATAAAACCATAATTAAAAACTGAATAGACACTTTGGTTTCTGAATTTAAGTAATCTACAAACGAAACAAAAGCAAGCGCTATTAAAGTGGCACTTTTAATTCCAAATAACGAAACCTCTATACTGTCTGGAATATAATACTTGATAACATCAAAAAGTGTATACAATAGATAAGCATTAATTAAAAACACGAAAACTAAATACGAGCTAATTACTTTATCTAGTTCTAGTTTTTTAATCCTAGTTGCCACTGCAATAATCAAAAAAGAATAACTTAAGCAGTATGCTAAACTAGAAATATTTACAAGCATCAAGTTATAGGTGAAAACAGAAGTGAAATCTCCAATAAAGGAAAACAACAAAAAAGCAAGAATGCTTATTTTAATTTGCTTATTTCTTAATAAAAAATAAATTAAGAATACTGGAACAAAAAGAGGCTTTGTTAATTGCTGAAACAAATCATTTGCACTAATAGTCGCTATTACATTAATTAGCATAAGCACAAACAATATGCTCAAAAACATCTTGTTAGGAAATTTTTTTATCCAATTTTTAACAATCATAATCATAAGTAGGTTAGTGCAAACATAAAATAAATATTACACACAACGATGAAATATTACACTTAATCGATGAAATACATGCTTTTTATACGATTTTCTGTATAATTCTCTCATTATGAAGCAAACAACAAAACCTTCGTATACCCACTAAATTTCAAACTATTTAAAGATTATCACATTCCTATTAGGGAATTGTTGTTGTTATCCTTTTACACCAACTTTAGGGTTTCAATTTATGGGATAACTAGATCGTACATTTTTTTTTACAGCAGAAAGCAGAAGCATATAGCATAATTATTACTAACACCAAGAAAGCATAAGTTAGAGTAATGTCCGCATTAAAAACAGGAAGAGAAGCGACTAGGATACATATTACAGAATTAGATATTATAACAACTAATAACGTATTATTCATCACTACAATTCCAATTTTTATTTCCTCAGGAAGGATACTGCTTTTATGCAGATTGCATGTTTTAAATCGACTTAAGCGAAAATATTAGATTTTTTTTTTGAATCTATTTCAACATCCGTTTGAAGATAAAACATTACAAAAGCAAATATATTTAAAGCTATCGCGATATAATTAAGTATTTCAATATCGGAAAGATAGTAATAGCCTATTAATAAAAAATCTGAAAAACTTATGGTTAGACAACCGATAAAAAGAAACAAAGATTTTCTTGTATCATTTTCCAAAAAGTTCAAAAAGGAAACAGCTAAAAGAACAAGTAAAACTAAATTATAGCTATGTTCCAACAGTCTTACCATCCCTAAAACTTCCGTTTCAAACAAAATTGGATCTATAATACCACACAAAACAGTAAATAGATAAACCACAAGAACTAACAGTATAATAGTTTGCACTAAGAATTTCTTTATAAGAATTTTTAAATTTAATGTTTTAAAAATTTCAAATAACAAAAACAGGAAAGCAAAAATATAAAGGCTATTACAAAGAAAATATAATGTTTCTGATAAATTATCTCCATCTATTATATGCAATATATCGGCGGAAGAATAACTAACTAGAAATAATAAAAAGAATAAGGACTTTTCTTTTCTTGAAATAAAATAAAATACAGTAAGCACAGGAACTACTAGCAATTCTAAAATAGAAAAAATAGAACTATCTAGCATAGCAGATACTGTAAGACCAAGAAAATCAGCTAACATAAAATAATTTAAACACCCTATAAAGTAAAGTTATGAACTTTCAAATATAAATAAAAAATGTAATTTATCTTAAATTAATGATCTTTATCGGTTTAAACCTCAAAAAAACTTACCAGAATTAATCAAGCATTTGTAAGAATTCCTGTTCAGAAATTAATGATACTCCCAATTTCTCTGCTTTTTCTTTTTTACTTGGTCCCATTTTGTCTCCTGCTACAATATAACTCGTTTTAGCAGATATAGAAGACGAAACTTTACCACCATTATCTTCTATTAATTTTTTAAGCTCGGTTCTGGAAACAACCTCAAAAACTCCCGAAACGACAAATATTTTATTTTCTAATTTGTTGGTTTGATTAGCTAATTTTTCAGCAGAAACTTCTAACTGCACACCAAAACTTCTTAGTTTTTCAATGGTATTTCTGTTTTCTTCCGAAGCAAAAAACAGCACAACACTTTCCGCTATTTTAATCCCTATTTCATCTACATTTACTAATTCTTCTTGTGTTGCATTAGCGATGGCATCTATACTTTTATAATGTTTTGCTAATTTTTTAGCAACCGTTTCACCTACATATCTAATTCCTAAAGCAAAAAGCACCCTTTCAAAAGGGATTTGCTTTGAAGCTTCCACGCCTTTTATTAAATTCTCAGCACTTTTTTCGGCCATTCTTTCTAAAGGCATCAACTGCTCTTTAGTTAACGTATACAAATCAGAATAATTGGTAATCAATCCTGCTTGCACTAAAAGTGCTACAGTTTCACCACCAAGACCTTCGATATCCATTGCTTTTCTAGAAATATAATGCTGAATTCTTCCAACAATTTGTGGGGTACAACCATAATAATTCGGACAAAAATGTTTTGCTTCTCCTTCATCTCTTTCTAAAAGCGTGTTGCATTCCGGACAGTGCGTTATGTATATGGTTGGTTGTGAATTTTCTGGTCGTTTGGTAAAATCTACGGCAATTATTTTAGGTATAATCTCCCCTCCTTTTTCTACAAACACCTCATCACCAACTCTAATATCTAACTTTTCAATTTGATCACTATTATGTAAAGAAGCTCTTTTTACTGTGGTTCCTGCTAGTTCTACAGGTTCTAAATTGGCAACTGGCGTTATCGCTCCCGTTCTTCCAACCTGATAAGAAATGCTGTTTAATCGCGTAGAAACGCGCTCTGCCTTAAACTTATACGCCATTGCCCAACGTGGTGCTTTGGCCGTATAACCCAATTCTTCTTGTTGCTGTAAATCATTTACCTTTACTACTACTCCATCTGTTTCGTAAGGCAAATTATGTCTTTCTTTGTCCCAATAATTTATAAACTCCAAAACTTCATCAATAGAGTTTACTAGTTTGGCTGCATCCGGAACTTTAAATCCCATCTGTCTCGCTTTTTCTAGACTTTCCATTTGTGTTGCAATCCCTAAATTTTCTCCTGTAATATTATACAACAAACATTCTAATGGTCGCTTTGCAACTTCTGCACTATCCTGAAGTTTTAAACTTCCAGATGCTGTGTTTCTCGGATTTCTATAAGGTTCTTCCCCAATATCTATACGCTCTTCGTTCATTTTATTAAACCCTTCAAAAGGCAAAACAATTTCGCCGCGTATATCAAATACAGGTGGGTAATCTCCTTTTAATTGTAATGGTACCGACTTTATTGTTTTAATATTTGCGGTTACTTCATCCCCTTGCATACCATCGCCACGAGTTACTGCGCGAAGCAAACTTCCGTTTTCATAGGTTAAACTTATGGATGCACCATCGTATTTTAACTCGCAGGTGTATTGAATTTCTCCATCCACCATCTTTTTAATTCTAGTTTCCCAGTCTTGTAAATCTTCTAAGGAATACGAATTATCTAAAGAATACATTCTGTGCGTATGTACAACGGTATTAAAATTTTTAGTTACTGTACCTCCTACGCGTAGGCTTGGTGAGTTTGCATCGTAAAATTCTGGATGCTTTTCTTCTAACGCCTGAAGTTCTTTTAATTTTATATCAAAATCGTAATCACTAATAGTCGCATTATCTAAAACGTAATAATTATAGTTGTGCTCACGAAGCTCGTTACGTAAGTTTTGTATGTATTCTTTTGTATTCATTTAATTCTTTTATCTCTTTCCCTAAAAAACCTTTCCGTAAACAGATAGATATAAGTATCTATTTTCTTAATCAAAATCTGAAATCAAAAATCTTTTATCAGCAATCGTTAATCTTCATTCCTTTTAACATTCTATCTTTTCTAAAAATGTCCTGCTTTAATTCTATATCTTCAAAACCATTCTCTTCTAATAAAGCTATCATTTCTTTACCAAGATACTCGTTTATTTCAAAATACAATTCTCCTTTCGGCTTCAAGGTATCCAAAGCAAATTTTGTTATTGCTTCATAAAATTGCAGCGGATTATTGTCTTCTACAAACAAGGCCAAATGTGGTTCGTTTTGCAAAACGTTAGGTTTCATTTCTTGTTTCTCTACGTTTCTAACGTATGGCGGATTCGATACAATGATGTCAAATTTTAAACTTGAAAATTTCAAACCCCAAGACTTTTCATTTAAAATATCCCCTTCTATAAACTCCACTTCCACATTATTTAATGCGGCGTTTTCATTTGCTTTTTCTATCGCTTTCGCGGAAACATCTAAGGCATAAACCTTCGCTTTCGGCAAGTTTTTAGCTAACGAAATAGCAATACAACCACTTCCTGTTCCAATATCTAGAATGGAAATAGTTTTCTCAAATGCACTCGAATTGACATCGTTTATAATAAGATCAACAAGCTCTTCTGTTTCTGGTCTTGGTATTAATGTATTTGCATTCACTTTAAAAGGCAATCCGTAAAACTCTGTTTCTCCTAAAATATACTGAATTGGTTCTTCTTCTTTCAGTCTTTGCAACGCATCGCGAATAGCACCTTCTTCTACTTTAGTAATGGTTTTACCTGGGACTAACGCTAGTTTTATTCTAGAAAAATCACAGAATGCTTCAATTAACAAATAGAAAAAACTATTTACTTCGTCTATACCATAAATGACATCTAGTTCTTTATGAAAGGTTTGTTGTATCTCTTTTAACTTCATTAATTCCATTATCATTATAGATTTTTCAGCATCCAAATACCACAAGCATTATGTCCTGTGTTTCCTAAAGGAGCTTCTAAATGCTTAAATCCGAAAGTTTCATAAATATGAATTGCCGCTTTTAGATTCGGAATCGTTTCTAAATAACATTGTTTATATCCAAACGCTTTCGCAGCTTCCATGCATTTTTCAAAAAGCGGTTTCCCTATTCCTTTTCCTCTTACTTCTGGAGCAAAATACATTTTCTGAATCTCGCATACTTCCGTTTCAAAATCTTTTAAAGGTTGTATTCCTGCACCTCCAAAAACCTTTCCGTCCAACTCCACCACATAATAAACCTCATTTTTATTTTGATAAGATTCAAACATTCTTGGTGTTTCGGCATCTTCATAAGCAGTACCAACCAAAGGGATTTCATATTCATGAAAACACCACCTAATAGCTGCTTCTATTTGTGCATTATCCTTTTGTTCAATTTCTCTTATAATGATATTGCTATTCCTCACTTTTTTAAATTTTGAACTCATTTAAACTTTTTTAATTGGCTACAAAATGTGATTTTTCACTCACTTTTCACCTTTTTATTACTCCATAGTGATACTATGCTGCTCAAAAAAGATTTCAATTGAGCAAAAAAAACTATTTTTCGCTACAATCTAAAAAGTTCACATGAGTTCATTATTTTTGCTGGTGAAGATACATTAAATCTAAAAAAATTGAAATGAAGAAGTTTATAATCTTATTAACAGTAACGCTTACTATTTTAAGTTGTTCGGTAAAAGAGAAACCAGAATTTTTAAGAGTAGACAATATAAAGGTAGACGATTCTAATTCTAAATTCATTACACTTACTGCGGATGCGTATTTTTTGAATAAAAATGATATTAGTGGAGAATTAAAAACCGACGAGATTAAAGTGTTTGTTAATAATAATCAGATGGCAACGGTAACTACAGAGAGCTTTAAAGTTCCTGCAAGAAAAGAATTCTCTATTCCGTTAAAAGCAAATGTACCAACAGATAGCATTTTTAGCGATAAAAGTTTAAGCGGATTATTAGGAAGCTTACTTTCTCAAAAAATGAAAGTGCAATACAAAGGGCAAATTAAATATAAAGTATTTGGTTTCTCACACACTTATGATGTAGACCAAACTGAAAACGTAAAAATCAAGTTCTAAACCACGCTATTATTATACACGAAGACTACATAAAACGCTGCATACAAATTGCAAAACTAGGATTAGGAACCACAAGGCCAAATCCAATGGTTGGAGCTGTAATTGTACATAATAATCGTATTATTAGCGAAGGCTATACCAGCGCTTATGGTGGCAATCATGCCGAAGTAAACGCAATAAACGCCTGTACAGACAAATCCCTTTTACAAGAAGCTACTTTATATGTTACGCTAGAACCGTGTAGCCATTTTGGAAAAACCCCACCTTGTAGTGATCTTATTATTACACATAAAATACCGAATGTAGTTATTGGTTGCGTAGATGATAATCCGGAAGTTGCAGGAAAAGGCATTAAAAAGCTAAGAGATTCTGGATGTAATGTTACGGTTGGTGTTTTAGAGGAAGAATGCAAAGCACACCACAAACGTTTTTTTACATTTCACAACAAAAAGCGTCCGTATATTATTTTAAAATGGGCGGAAACCACAGATGGTTTTATCGCTCCGAAACAAAAAGACGAAAACAAACCAGTTTGGATAACGAATACCATTTCTAGACAATTAGTTCATAAATGGCGTGCAGAAGAACAAGCTATTCTGGTTGGCACAAATACGGTTATTGCGGACAATCCGAGTTTAACCGTTAGAGATTATACAGGAAATAATCCGATTCGCGTGGTGTTAGACAGAAATAATGTTCTTTCTAAAGCATATGCTGTTTTTAATGACGAAGCCAAAACCATTACACTTAAAGAGAACACAGCTAAAGCTATTTGTAATCAATTATATAAGGAGGACATAAATTCCATAATTATTGAAGGAGGCTCTAAAACCTTGCAAATGTTTATCGATGAAAATCTTTGGGATGAAGCTCGAGTATTTACAGGAAATGTTTTATTTAAAGAAGGTGTTAAAGCTCCAAATTTTTATGGCGATCTTGTTTCTACAGAAAAGATAATAGATGATACGCTTAAAATATTTACTAATAATTAAAAAGATTCCTGTCAACGCAGGAAATAAACATGATTAAAAACATAATATTCGATTTTGGAGATGTATTTATCAACCTAGATAAAGCAGGAGCCATACAAAACGCTTTAGACGTATTTAATGCAGATGCGCTTCCAGAAGACTTAATTGCCATCAATACCTTATACGAACAAGGACTATTGGATACAGAAGAGTTCTTAGAGTTTTACTTAGAAAACTTTCCGAAGTTAACAGCAGATGAAATAATAAATACATGGAATTTTATTCTGAAGGATTTTCCGCAAAAGCGATTAGAATTCATCCAACAATTAGCTGCAGATAAAAAGTATAAACTTATTTTATTAAGCAATACCAATGAACTTCATATAGATTGGATTAAAGAAAACATTTCGTTTTATGAAGATTTTAAAAAGTGTTTTGACCCGTTTTATCTATCGCATGAGATTCAATTACGCAAACCAAATGCGAATATTTATGAATTCGTTTTAAACGAAAACAACCTAAAAGCAGAAGAATCACTTTTTATTGATGATACTTTAGAAAACACCGAAGCAGCAAAAAAACTAGGAATCCATGTTTGGAATATTGATGAAACCAATGAAGATATTATCGATTTATTTACCATTAAGAAAGACTTATTTTGATATACCTTTTATTTAGCATTCTAGCATCTACGCTAATATTCATTATTTTCAAACTGCTAGGTAAATACAAAATTAATACGCTGCAGGCTATTGTTGCTAACTATTTCACAGCCTGTTTAACGGGTATTCTAATGTACGAGGAAACGGTAAATGTTTCTAAGATTATAAAGGAAGATTGGTTTATTGGTGCTATTGGGTTAGGCTTTCTCTTTATTTCCATTTTTAATGTCATGGCATTAACAGCGCAACGTAACGGACTAACAGTTACATCTGTAGCAAGTAAAATGAGTGTGGTGATTCCTATTATTTTTGGCTTATATGCCTATAACGAAAGTTTAGGTTGGCAAAAAGGACTTGGTATTATCTTAGCTTTAGTTGCTGTATATTTAACTTCTGTAAAAGCGAAAACTGCGACTTTTAACCTTAAGAATTTATGGCTACCTATTGTTTTATTCTTTGGTTCTGGAGTCATTGATACTTCCATAAAATATGTGGAAACAAGCTATGTTTCGTCAAATGGGATTCCTATATTTTCTGCAACCATTTTTTGTATTGCAGGTTTAATAGGAATTGTGCTGCTTAGTATACAAGCTTTAAAAGGAAAATTTAAATTTGATTACCGCAGTATTTTTGGTGGGATTCTTTTAGGAATCACCAACTACTACTCGATTTATATGCTATTAAAAGCCTTACAATTTGAAGGATTTGAAAGCTCCACTATTTTCACCGTAAATAATGTAGCAATAGTAATGTTGTCTACTTTAATTGGACTCCTTATTTTTAAAGAAAAACTACAAAACAAGAATTGGATAGGAATTGGGCTTGCCATAGTTTCTATTGTATTAGTTACTTTAGCGTAAATGGAAGAAAAAGACACCTATAGAACCATTACTACGCCTTCGGAAGAAGTTTTATTCAAAGATAAAAACTCGAAGTTCTTTGGATATGCCTTTCCAATTCAGAATGAGGAAGAAGTAAAACAACATATAGAAGATTTAAAAAAACAACACCATGCTGCAAGACATTGGTGTTACGCATACCAATTTGGAACCGACGAAAAAAACCTTTCCTATCGCGCAAATGATGATGGCGAACCAAATAATAGCGCGGGAATGCCAATTTACGGACAAATACAGTCTTTTGACGTAACCAACATCCTAATTGTAGTAGTGCGTTATTTTGGTGGTGTAAAACTTGGCGTTGGCGGGTTAATAAACGCGTACCGAACGGGAGCACAAATGGCTCTAGAAGCTTCCAAAATTATTACAAAAACTATTAATATAGAATACTGCATCTCTTTTGAATACAAAAACATGAATAAAGTGATGCGAATTATTAAAGAGAAAAACCTAAATATTACCAATCAAATTTTAGAATTGGACTGCAAAGTTTTTATATCTGTAAGAAAAAACGACTCAGAATCTGTATTTAAAACTTTCGACAACCAATTTGAAATAAAAATCGAAGTGGTATAACGAGAAGTTTCTACAGTTTATCTAAAATATAATCTGGACATTTCATCGGTCTTCTAGTTTTCATGTTAATAAACGCCAAAACGGTATTCGCTTGTACTAAAATTTCACCAGCTTCGTTTGTAATTTCATATTCAAATTCAATTTTAACAGCAGGCGTCTTTTTAAGTTGCGTTTTTACTTTAATAACCTCGTCGTAATGTGCTGATTTCTTATAATTTAAAGACATAGAAATCACAGGAAGCATCACACCTTCTTTTTCCATCTGGCTGTAAGAAATACCAAACGTTCTTAACCACTCTGTCCTCCCCATTTCTAGGTATAATGCGTAATTACCATGATGAACAACACCCATTTGATCGGTTTCACCATATCTAATTCTTATAAAAATTTCATTCTCTTTCATACTAATTTGTCGTTATTTTTTTGTAGTTTCGGTAACGGTTTAAACATGCAAAAAAAATTCCTAATATTCAACGATAAAATATTTTTTTATTAATAATTTTGTTCACATATTTGCCGAGCTATAATCAACGAGAGGAAATCAATTCCTCTTTTTTTAACTAACAATAAATTTCACAACAAACA